>CAZFVS010000032.1:6053-10400 GCA_964522265.1 uncultured Gammaproteobacteria bacterium
AGCTTGGGTTTTACCCTTATTGAGGCTATCATAGCAATTGGCTTAATAGGGATGATCGGTTTTATCTTATCGGATCTGCTTTCCAGAACCTTTAAAGGCAGCGATAAGACCAAACTGATCAGTAAGATTGTCCAAAACGGCCAGGTGTCTTTAAATCATTTGGAGCAGGCTATCCGCAATGCAGATGAAGTTACCTGCAAAGGGGCTATTCCGCCATCTTATCCTAGTATGGTAATTTTTACCAAAGGACAATATACCAGGTTTGTTTTTTACACACCTGCTGGATCAAACGGATATATCTCCCGGGATACTTTAAATGTTATCTCTGACCCTTTAGTCAAAAACGATTTTTGCAACAACCAATCCACAGGAGACTTTACATCAACACCAATAAATTTGACAGATTCCTTTGGTGGTTCGGGTGTTTCAGTGACAGGAGGCAGTTTTACTGAAATTGCATCGCAAGGTAAGACGGATGCAGTGACTATCAGGTTCTTGGTTGGACCGTCTGTATCATCTGGTCAGGGTTACCAGGATAAATTAGATCCTGTTGACTTTAAAACAACAGTCAAGTTAAGATAAATTATGCATAAAAAATATGGCCAGATAGTTATAGTACTGCTTTTGACAATGCTTGTAGCACTGGCTGTAGGTTTGACTATTACCCAGCGTTCCATAACTGACATCTCCACTTCTACCCAAACCGAACAATCAACCAGGGCTTTGTCTGCAGCGGAAGCCGGTCTGGAAAAAGCTATCAGCCAGGGAAGTGGATTTAGTGATCTTAATTTAGGAAACCAATCCAGCGTAAAAGTTGAGGTTTTGAACGATCTGCCGGGATCCAAACAGACACTCGAATATCCATCTGTTGAAAAAGAAACAATAGCCCAGTTTTGGCTCGCCCAACACAGTGATACCCCTCCGAGTTTATATTATAACCAAAGCCAGACTTACATCTATTTCGGAAACTCTCCAGCCTCGGCTGTTAAGCCTGCAGTGGAGATAACTTATGTGTATCAAGATGCCTCAGGATACAAGTTGCTAAAAAAATTTGTTGACTCTGATACAACCAGGCCGTCCAATAACGGTTTTGAGTCATGCACCGATTCCTCGCCTCCTGCTATTCCCACCACCAGCTCTACCAACAGCTCTTTTACTTGTAAATTTACCCTAACTGGTATGACCGCTTTGGGGATGCCGGTTCTTATAAGAGTAAGGCCGCTTTATTCAGATAGTCAGAAGATAGCGGTTCAGCCATACGATCCCGGTGCAAGTTGTACAGCGCCTTTTTATGCCTGCTCTTTACCACCTCAGGCGTCGGCCTATACTTCAACCGGTACAGCTGGCCAAAGCCAAAAAACCCTCAAGGTATTAAAAACCAAAACAATCCCCTTCTTCTTTGATTATGCGATCTTTTCTATCGGGGATATCAATAAATGACAGATTGGTTCTTCAGCAAAAAAGGCGTCAGCATGATAGAGCTGGTTCTTGTTTTCGCTATCGCAGGAGCGCTGGTTTTTCTAGTTGGCAGCCTGCCGAATTCAATAAAGTTAATCGCCAGCAGCCAAAAAGTCAGCATCGCCAGAGAGATCGCCTCGAAACAGATTGAAGAAAAAAGGCAGCTCAAATATGCCAACCTGCCGTATGGTGAGCAGGCTTTTACAGACAGCAGGCTGCCGGGAAGCAGCGGAATAGTATTGGTTGAGGATTGCAATCCATCTATCTGCAGCTTAGGTGAATTAGCAAAGGAGGTTACCGTGACTGTTTCGTGGGACGAGAATGGGCAAAACCGAAAAATTGAACTCAAAACTATAATTTCCGAAAATGGCCTTAATTAAAATGAGAAATGGATTCACCCTGATTGAGACTCTGGTTGTAATAGCAATAGTGTCCATAGTTGGGTTTTTTTTGTTCACGATTTTAGTAAACAGCACTGGACTATTTTATTCTGAGAATTCAAAAGTTGACCAGGGGGTGCATATAAACAACGTTTTGGCAAGCATTAACAATAATATCAAGAGTGCAAGTTTCATCGCTTCGGGATATCCCGAAGCCTCCCCCACATACACCACATCCTCGCAGGAAGTTGTACTGAAGTTAATCGCCATTGACACTTCAAATAATATAATTCAAAACACCTATGATTACATCGTGTATTATAAAGATATGGATAAACTAAGATATAAACTATTTCCGGCAATCGGCAGCAAAAGACCGTCGACAGATCAGATACTGGCCTTGAGTGTTGATGATATCCTCTTCCAATATTTCGATTCAAGCGGGGTCCAGGTATCACCTGCTTCGGCTGTCAAAATCAAGGCCGTTGTCTCCCTAAAACAGAAAACAGGCATACCTGCATTGTCAAACACTGCCACAACAGAGGCATTTTTACGAAATGATTAAAACAGAAATAAAACACTATCTTGCAGGAGAAGAAGGGCAGATCCTAGCTTTGGTACTGATTACATTAGGTGTAGTACTGATCAGCACCCTGCTGATCGTGGGGGGGGCGACTCTTTATTTTCAAAACTCAAATTATACAATTGCATCTGCAAAAGCCTTAAACATCGCCGAAGCCGGTGCTGACCAAGCCATAGCTTCCATTAATAAAACTGGTGGTTCTTATCCTGGAACAGGAGGTGCATTGATCCCTTTTGGGGATGGAGAATATACAGTTGCAATTACCACAAAAGCTGATGGTACCAAAGCCGTTGTGTCGACCGGCTACATGCCGAACATGTCACGCCCATTGAGTAAAAAAGAGGTTAGGGTTGAAGCTTCCAGAGGAATAGGCATTGCCTTTATTTATGGGGTGCAGATTGGTGCTGGAGGTTTTGAGATGGGCAATTCCAACACAATCCAGGGGTCAATCTATTCCAATGGTAATGTAGAAGCCGGTAATGGAAATGTGATCGCCGGAGATGCCTGGGTTGCCGGTGGAGCCCAGCCCACTGCAGACCTGCAGCCTAATTGTATAGACCCAAACTGCAGTGATTTTGTGTTTGGAAAAAATGTCGGTGGAGATGACAGATTGGATATCGCCCAAAGTTTTAAACCCACTATTACTGAGGTTTTAAATAAGATACTGGTAAAAATCAAAAAAACAAACAATCCGCCCAATATTACAGTTAGGATATTGAAAGACAATAACGGCCGTCCTGATAAAAATAATGTTCTGGCAGCAGGGACATTATACAGCAATTTGGTTACAGGGAATTACAGCGAAAACGGCGTGGAGGTTACCTTTGACTCTCTGCCAAGGTTAACAGCAAATACGGTTTATTGGATTGTTTTGGATACCAGCTCTAATCCTTATAACTATTGGTCATGGCAGAATGACATTGTTCAAGGGTATGCCGGCGGTTTGCCTAAATGGTCGCCAAATTGGAATACAGGCAATCCCACCTGGAATGCATTTACCGGTGATTTAAGTTTCCAGACTTATATGGGGGGTGCTATTACGGAGCTAGAAGGTGAAAATCCTCAAAATCCGATAGTTATAAACGGGAATGCTCATGCGAATAAAATTACAGGAGTTACGGTTCAAGGGAATGCTTACTATCAAACCATTTCTGACTCCACTGTTCAGGGTACATCATACCCTGGGTCAGAAGATCCTCCTCCGAAAGTTTTTCCTATATCCGATGCAAATATTGCTGAATGGAAAACTATAGCCACAAATGCAGGAGTAACTAATGGTGATGTTACAAATTGTGTCAGTACGATAAATGCGGGGAAAATAGTCGGTAATGTTTCATTAACCAGCAATTGTAATACCACTGTCAACACCCCGGTTTGGATTACAGGAAACCTGACCTTGAATAGTCATAATACTCTTACTTTAGCCTCAAATTATGGTACAACTTCAGGGGTGATAGTGGTGGATGGTCAGGTTATCTTAAACAGTAATAATCTTCTAAAAGGAACAGGGCAAGAAAGTAGTCTGCTTATGGTTCTTTCTACATATGACTCACGGTCTGATGGTGTCTCTGCTATAAAGTTTAACAGTAACGGTAATACCGGGGTGTTTTATGCCAATAATGGTATCATCGAACCAGGTACCGGCAATACTTTTAAAGAGTTGACAGGTTGGAAAATAAAAGTCTTAAACAGTTCTGTTATCAACTATGAGACAGGGCTTGCTTCAACTCTTTTTTCCGCAGGTCCTTCCGGAAGCTATAGTCTAATAAAAGGCAGTTATCAGATAAAATAGTTTAGTTGATGTTTGAATTTTTTATTGTTTTATGATTACAATAGATATATGAACAAAATCAGTATGGGTCTTGATATAGGGTTTTCTTCAATTAAAGCAGTAGTCTTAAAAAATGATGGTAACTCCTCAAGACT
>CAZFVS010000033.1:0-919 GCA_964522265.1 uncultured Gammaproteobacteria bacterium
AATCGTTGCGCTTACACTTTGAACCCAAGTCATAATTATATCTTAAAATCAAACTATGAGTCCCCTTTTGAAAAAACTCTGGGATAGTTTATGCCAATTTGGCGCGGTGCTGGAGTATATTTGCCCAGGTTAGGGCTTTTTCTGCCCAAAGCAAGTGGTTTGATTTAGTGATTTGCTCACTTTTCAAGTCCGAAAAGTTTTTACTAAACTGAGTATATGTCGGCATAAAGTCTTCCGATAAATTCTCTTGTTTAAGCTCGGCTAGAAACTTCCCTGTCTCCTGGATAAATCTATTAATTAGCAGTTTTTTGTCTTTCGGCGCATCAGCAGCCCAATTACCTGCCCTTCCCATATTCATGGCAATGTTCATTATTTGAACTTTTAGAGGAAAATCAGAGTTTTTCATAGGAATATCTCTTTTACTATTATATCAAATTTCTCCCTGATCTTAGTATCTAAAACATCCCTGCTTGGGTTATCTTGATTAGGGCGCACATTAATCATTGAATTGTAGTCTATCTCCTCTGTTTTTAAATCTATTCCCCCGCCCCATAAATTACTCTGTTTTGAACTATACTCCAAAAGCACACCTTCTTCTTCATAGTGAAAAGCTGCGCCGCCTGCTAAAATACCTTTTTCAATATCCACCACAACTTTAATATAGTTATCATATTCATGCCCCATTTTTTTCAATTGCTCGGAGGTGGCTTTTTTAGTCAGCACAATTACCATTATCAAATTATACAACACAAAATATTAGGTTGACAACCAAGGCTGGATTGGTTAAAATTACAGAGGCTTAAGACCGTGGGTGACGTACCAATCGGTACATCATAAATCCCACCGAGGCCGCGTTTGTCATTCTTCGGGACGACAAACAAATAACCTCGCTTAAGCGGGGATTTTTAATGCCTAAAAC
>CAZFVS010000033.1:929-10294 GCA_964522265.1 uncultured Gammaproteobacteria bacterium
CTAAAACACGCGCACAAAAAGAAGAAACAGTCAAATTATTAGCAGACAAGCTCGCAAGAGCAAAGTCTGTAGTTTTTGCAGATTATAAAGGCCTTAACATGAGTCAGCTTTCAGACCTTCGGAATAAGCTCCGCGAGTCAGGAGCGGAATTTAACATCACCAAAAACAACCTGCTCAAACTTGCACTTGACCAATCCGACTTCCGGCATCTGGCATCTGACATCCGGACTGGTCCCACTGCAACCCTGTTTTCCTACGAAGATGAGGTTACCCCTATTAAAATACTGGTAAAAGCCTTCAAAGATCATACCAAGGGTTCAGTCAAAACCGGATTTTTTGCAGGTGAGTTGATGGATGATGTTCAGATAAACAGAATTGCCCTACTTCCTTCCCAGGATGAACTGAGGGCAAAAATTGTTGGCAGTTTAGGTACACCACTTTATGGAATAGTTGGAGTTCTCCAGGCTAATTTAAGAAATTTAGTATACACACTCGATGCTATTCGAGTTTCGAAGGGGGGTGAGTAAATAATTTCTAATGAAGCCCCACGGCTAAAGCCGTGGTATCTTCTCATACTGCGCTTCGCGCAGACTCGCCTTCGGCGAGGAAAAACATTCACCCACGCCTAAAGGCGTGGTGCTCTGTTTAATATGATAGATAATTAGACCAATTAGAAATTTATATTTATATGGCAGATGACGATATAAAAAAAGAGGAGACTGAAAAGAAAACATCAAAGGTTGTTTCAAAAGATCTGGAAAAAATCATCGAGTCTATTGAAAAACTTTCTGTTTTGGAACTGGCAGACCTAGTCCATGCTTTAGAAGACAGGTTTGGGGTAACAGCCCAAGCGCCAGTTGCAACAACAGGCCCTGCTGCCGCCTCCGCTGGAAGCTCCGGCGAGCCACAGGAAGAACAAACCACTTTTAATGTAATCCTGGCAAGTACAGGTGCAAACAAAATCGGTGTTATTAAAGCTGTAAGAGAGCTGGTCCCAACATTGGGCTTAAAAGAAGCAAAAGACCTGGTCGAAGCAGCTCCTAAACCGGTTATGGAAAGTGTCAACAAAGAAACAGCAAATGAGGCCAAAACAAAATTAACAGCAGCCGGAGCAACTGTAGAATTACAATGAGCCAGAAATGTTTTGATTCCTTTTAAGTCCTGCTACTTGAGCCATATCTTTGATATATTTCTCAAGTTGTCCCTTAAACTGGACAGGATAATAATAAGTATTCGCGGTAGAGTAGAGAGACATAATATTTCGAGGTTGAATGTAGTCAACTTTATTTATCCCCGCTTGTTTGTTGGTCAAAAAAGAGTAGAATTCAGACTATGCAGAAAGATAGAAACTGGTTAGAGATTCAGCCTTTTTCAAGGAAAGCTTTTTTGCAAATTACAGGCTTAGGTGTAGGTTTGCTTTTTTTACCTGAAAAAAGGCAGGATATATTGGCCGGACAGCTTGCAGATTGGGATCAGGAAACTTTAAGCCATCCTGAGAGAATTGAGGCAACAGGACTTAAGGTTTCAAATTTGGCCATAGAAAAACTTTGTCAGCGTTTTGAGACCAGCCCGGATAGGTTTAAACATAATGTTTTTCTGCTTTGGCCTAAGGAATATACAAAAACCCTTCAGGGAACTTCCGGGTGCGTCCGGGAATTCAATAACCCTCTTCAGCTTGGCTCCGCAAGTATTGAGGGCGACCAAATATATATCAACTTAAATAATATTTTGTATTCTTCCCCTTTTGGAAAAAACCTGCGGCCCGGACCTGCCAGTACATTATTTGAAGTTGTTTACCATGAAGGAGGACATGTTTTACCTAAATTTTTAGATCTTGAAACACCAAGAGAACTAATGGATGCCGGAAACCAGCGGTTATCACTGGTAAAAAAACGCGGGTTAAGGTCTTACGGGATATACAATAATAACCATGCCGAAGGGAAAGCGTGCTACATCCCCTACCGTTCTGAGGCTGAAGAGGCGTTCGTGCAATTTTTAACCATATCCGGCTTCAGGAGGCTGGGTATTTCTATCCCTGAAAATTATGCTTATAAAGACTGGGTTAAAAAATTTGAGCGGGAAATAATTTTACCCTTATTTGGTTTAAACTATGCAATCCTGGAAAAGCATTTTTTATCCTCCGACCCTGATAATTTCTTCCGGGAAATAGGTATAAGGAAAGGTTACACGGAAGAAGAAGCAAAATACAAAGGTGAAGCTTTTGTTTTTCAGGTTATCAAACAAGCTAATTGACACAACATAATTTAATGTTTAAGCTGGAATCAGGCTATAAAACCTATCTGCATGCTTAAAAGAACATTGAAGTTTTTTTCCTATATTTAGACAAAACCTTTAATTTTAGTCCTTTCATTTGTCAATTTGGGGGTTTTAGTTTTGCTTGTTTCCGTCCTGTTTCATGGTTACTCAGTTAAAAAAATAGAAAACCAACAGCAGGTTTTAGCTGCCACATCCTGCACCAACTACTCTCCAACCTGCAATGATAGAGCTAAAGTTCCTGATCCTAATACCTGGTGCCTTGTTTCAGAGACTGCCTGTACAAAAGGAAAGACTACTAAAACCTACCAGTGTAAAAAGATTAAAAAGACAAGTAAACAAAACTGTACAGTTGCTCCTCCAGCCCCGGATCCGGGTCATATAGAGGTAACTCTTTCTGACCAAACCTGGCTTTCTGATTCTACCAACCAGCAAGGAGCGATCCAAAAAGATAAAAATACTTTAGGAGGAAGTTTAAAGATAGCAGGGACAAATTATCCAAAAGGTATCGGTGTCTGGGCAAAGTCCCATGTTAAATATGATTTTAAAAGTAAATGCTCTTTACTTACAGGAAAAGCAGGTGTAGATGATGCAGCAGGCAGTAAAGGATCAATTAATTTTAAAGTCCAGGTAGATAATAAAAATGTGCTTTTTTCCTCAGGAGAAATGCATGGAGGCAATGCAGCGAAAGAGTTTACCTTAAATATTAGAAATATAAATGTTTTAGACTTTTATGCAGATTCAGGGCAATACACTGCATTGGATTATGGCAACTGGGTAGAATTAAAAGCCTGGTGCGACCCAACAGTATTCTCATCTCCATCAGGAGGAGGTTCAGAGGAGATCATGAAGGAGGAATCTTATCGAGTAATACTGGAATATGATCCAGTAAATAAAACGGTTGAACAAATCAAAACTAAGAAAACACATACTGATCTAGTAAGTATAGATAAAAAACAAAAACCAACTAAAAAAACAAACTTTTTTCAATACAAGGTTAAGGTTGTTGATTCCGAAAATTTACTGATTTCAGATGGATGGAAGACTGTTCCTGTTAAATCAATACGGAGAAAGAATGATAAGTATAGGATTCAATTTCTAACAGATTATAAAAAAGACGCCAAGATTACTGTTTTTAGTGAAACAGATGAAATTATCTGGGAAGGAAAGATGCTCTAAAAATATGCAAAGGATCAGGATTGTTATCTATTTATTTTGTTTTGTACTTATTGGTAGTTTTCTACCAAGTATAGTAAGTGGGCAGAGCGGGCAAGAATATAAAGTGATACCGGTTTTCTTACTTGCAAATGACTATCAAGAAGTTACTGGGATTGACTTTGATACAGAAAGTCCTAATTATTTTCGTTGGATTCAAATTGCACTTGATGAAATAAATAATTTTTACAGTACACAGACTAAAACGAAGTATAATCCAAACGGCCTTAAGTTTAATTATGATAAAACACCAAGAGTTATTAACATTCCAAATGTATCTCAAGAGGATTTAGAAGATATGGATAATATAATCAAATTGATTAAGTCAGGGGGGATAAAAATTGATCGTTCTGGAGACTTGAAGGATGGCAAAACTATTTTTTTAATAATCCCATTCGGATCTTCAGCCACTGATACTGCGGGAGTTAATTTTTGGTATCCCTACAAAGGCAGTAAAGACGCTTATATCTACTCAATAATTGACAGTACATTTCTTTTTGACCTTGATCCAATAAACGCATCAGAAGACGCACAGGCATACGGACGATCTTTGACAGTAATCGGTCATGAACTAGGTCATGCATTTGGATTAATACGAGAAAGGTCGGCAAACGGACATACCTGTTCTCAACATCGTCCAGAAATAGATTGTATTTCAGGTGCTCCCATACCTCTTCCTTCTTTTGAAGAAGGAGAAAGTGATCTAATGTTCTGGGCATTAACTAGTAAGGGCTCAATTTTTAATAAAAAACTACATAATACCTTTCATAATCCAGAGGTTCTTGTTGTCTATAGATCTCCCTTTTTGAATCCAGATATAAAGATGGCTGGGCCAGATCTAGAACCTTTGCTTGCCCAGAGCCAATTTCCCTTGGTTGCCAACCGTAGAATTGTCTCTTTAGGAGAAGAATTCTCTCTTACAACAGGATTTGGAACCTCAAGGTTACCTTTGTCACCTCAACCAGTAGAAATTTACACTATATATAATAATGAAGTTTTTTCTACAGAGTCACTTGTTGACCCTTCTTCGTATTCTGTTTCATGGCAGCCCTCAATTGCAAGTGGCGTAGTGATAAAGGTTGAGAAAGTGGAGGATACTGATGAAAAATGGTTTATCAGATTTCGTGATCCAGTAAAAAATATTGGATATTTTACTGAATCAAATAACTATATTCTTGTCAAAGGAGGCAAGTCCCAAAAATATTTTGTGACAAGCAGGTTTAATGCCACATGTGGGGATGAAAACTTACCTGTTACTGGCTCAAGAGTAACTGTTAACTACAACAAATCACTAGGTGAGAGTCGAGAAATTCTATCCAGTTACTTAGACAAAGGCTCAACGACAATGAGTTTTTCACCTAGTAATTACGCTGCTAAACGTTTTTACTTTATAATTGGGGATTTGAAGGATGGATCAAATTCTATTAATCCAGACATAAGATCATAAGATTATCCGTTAGATATTTTTACTCTTAATAGCGACAAAGATTTAACCTTTAATATACATTATCCTGGTTGTCCGGCTGACTACATAACTTCTAAACAAATTCAATCAATTACAATAAACGGTAAGACTTTAATAAGCGCTGATACAGGTGGAATGGCTCTTAATTTGAAGGATTTTGGAGGAGTTGAGGGGCAGGCAAGACTCATAGCTGTTCCCGTTACGTTTACTTATACAGACGGCTCATCTGAACAGAAAACCATACGGTTTAATTACAATGGAGGGGGAGGTTCGGGTGGAGATGGTGGAAACTGTACTAATAGTGAGTGGAGAGATACAAATGAGTTTACTTGTACTGGTTGCGGGCAGAAGAAAACTAAACAAAGAAAATATTGTGACGGTGTAGCCACAAACGAAACCAGGCTTAAATCTTTTGAAGAAAGAGAATCAGATTGCAACACCAGGCAATATTGCACAAGCCCCTGTAACCGGGGTACACCTTACCAGTTTTTCGATGGTAATAAATATGGTTGTCGTGATGGCGGAGCAGAGACATGTTCAAGTGGATATTATGATATGAATAATCAATGTACGATAGATGCTGATTGCAAAAAGCTCTTTTGTAACTGTGATTATGAGGAAAATTCGGAAAATACTGAGAATTGTGAAGGAGAAAAAGTCAGGGTAAGGGTCTGTAAAGGCGGAGACCCAAGGCATGACAGGGAAAGCGGAGATGAAGGTACTAATGATAATACCAGCTCGGGCTGTGGGTTCAGGCAGGAACGTCCACCTGAGTGTAACTTAACAGACAGGTGTAATACACCGGAGTAACTCTGGTGTTTAATATGGTTAAATATATATAATACAAAAGTACAGATGAGTCAGCAATATTTTAAAGAGTGGTTAAAGAGTAACTGGATATCGAGTCTTTCAATGGTAATCCTGTTAGCAGGATTGGTAACTGGAGTTTATTTAGTCCAACAAGAACAGTCTATAAGATCTAAAGCCGCAGACGAGGGGATAAACTCAGTTTTAGAGGTAACCAAATCTGATGGTGACAACTTAGATTATATAGGATCTGATACATATAACACCGACACTTTGGATATAAAGATTAAGATTAAAACCCAGCAGTAAAATTATCGTAACTATTCACGGTTCTAACATAAAATTGTCATCGCGAGTGCCAAGTCTGACTTGGCCGTGGTGATCTAATTAGATTGCTTCGCTATGCTCGCAATGACGAAGTTTTGTCAAATCCTGAACGGTTACAAAGACCGGTCTTGACACTAACTAAAACTATATGTTATATAATATATTATCTTGCAATCTTTAATATCTAAAATAGATAATTTAATATCCTTATGAGTAATAAAATATCTTTAGAGAATCTTCCTGATTTACTAACAGTCAAAGAAGTGGCTGAAGTTTTAAGAGTTTCTCCGTTAACTATTAAAAGATGGGGCAAACGGGGGAAATTGCCGGCAATCAGGATTAACTCACGCGGAGATCGGCGTTATAAAAAAGAAGCTGTCCTTTGGCTTTTGGGCATAACCCAAAAAACATCAGTTGAATCCCCCTCGTCAAACACATATTAAGTTCATTCTGGCACTCTGGTAAGTATATTTGCCAACTGATATGGATTAGGTTGTTGCAAAGCCACAAAGGTCTAATGACTGGCTATTTGGGGATGGAAGCTGTAATTAGGATTTTTTTCAAAAGCAATTTCTCCTTTTTTATCTACTACATAATATGCAAATCCTTTTTTTGCCTTAACTATATCAAAATTAATATATTCATTGTCTTCTATCGCATTATCTATCACTACCAAAAAATTTTTTCCGGTGTTGACTACTGTATGACCATAGCCTGAAGGCACCTCGATCTCTACACCTGATCTTAGAGTTGCAATTCTAACTTCTTTTGCTTCACCTGCTTCATCATTTTTTTGGATTATCATTATTCCATTACCATAAAGTGTACGGTATATTAAAACTCCGGGGAATTTATGGAAAAAACCGTATGTCTTATTAAACTCCAAACCATTTTTGCCTGAAAATAGTATTGTGAGATTTTCCTTTGTCAGCGGTGATTGAATAACAAAATAAGGTTCTTCCAAACCTTCAGCCTCAGGTTCCATCCAAACCTCTTGCAACTGTTTGCCGGTAAATTTTGTCAGCATAATCACAGATTAACACACCTTATCGCTTAATAGTCAACACCCCAAAAACAAACCTAACCAGATTCCAAAAACGACTAATCCTCCAAGGCTGCATTATCAACCTGAATAACCATTCAAAACCAACGTTCCTTAAAAATTCAGGCGCTCTGGGTACTGCAGCGGACAGATAATCAAAAGCCCCTCCTACCCCCATCATTACTTTCACGGGATATTTTTCTAAATTTTTTGCAATCCACTTTTCCTGCTTAGGAGCACCAAATGCCACAAAAAGAAGATCCATATCAGGTATTACATATCTTGATACACCTATCTCATCTCCCTCCTTGTCAATGGCCTCTCCCTCATTGCAATATGCTACTTGGAGTTTTGGATATCTCTTGATCAAGCACTCCTTTAATTTTTCTGCTACACCGCTACCCCCTCCTAAAAAACCTACTGTAATACCCCAATCGCAAGCCTCCTTTATTAACCTCTCCATCAGGTCAGTGCCGGTAACATGCTCAAAACGGGTTATGGGAGGGGATGTGGGAAATATAAAAAAAGGCCAGATTAGAAGCTTTTTCAGTAAGTTTTTTTCCTGGAGTACATCTAATATCCAACCAAACCTTGAGCTGTCAGGAATAGCAAGGTTTGCCCTGTTTAAAACCTCTTTAAACCTTGGATCTTTTTGTGCTATCATTAAAAATTCTATATTAGGGGTGACTATATAATGTTTGCCGCCCTGTTTAATCCACTGCTCAACCTGCCCAACAGCCTGAAATAAATTAACCCGATCAATACTGACTCCCAAAATATTTATCTTCATTAATATTAATTTTTAGAAAGCTTTCTAAAAAGCTCCAATGTTTCCCCCGCACACTTCTCCCAACTAAACTGCCCTATCCTGCTAAATCCCTTTTTAATAAGAGTTTCCCTGAATTTTGCGTCCGATCCTAATCTAATCATACCATCTGCTATCTCATCAATGCGTTCAGGATCAACCAGCAGAGCTGCATCACCTGCCACCTCAGGCATGGATGAAACATTGGAGGTCAATACCGGACAACCGCAACTGAAAGCCTCAAGTATCGGCAACCCAAAACCTTCAAATAGAGATGGAAAAACCAAAGCTATTGCTCCTGAATATAAAGCAGGCAGGTCTTGATCAGGTACATGCCCCAGCAATTTCATCTTCTCTCCTAACCCCAGCTTTTTAGGCAGACTATAGATCTCATCAGACATCCAACCCTTAGAACCAACCATAATAAGTCGCAAGTCGCCAGAATCCAGTGTTACTACTTTGGCAAATGCTCTTATCAGTTTTTCCAAATTCTTCCTTGGCTGTACTGTACCCACAAATAAAAAATACTTTCCTTGTTTAAGGTCATACTTATTCAAACTATTAACTAACACATCTGTCTTAATTGGTCTAAAGAGTTGGCTGTTTACACCTTCATAGATCACTTCTATATTATTTACTGATATATTGATCTTGTTTATCAGATCCTGCTTTGTTGCTTTTGAAACAGCGATTAATTTAGTGGCAGATTTAAGTTGGAATTTGGTAATAAAATCAAGGTATAACCTTTGTTTTAACTGATGCATTGAAGGTAGATACTGGGAGCCCAAATCATGAACAGTCATAACTGTTTTTAACCCTGGTCTCCTCAATATCGGCAGTGTGTGGGATGGTACAAATAAGACATCCAGGTTATCCTTGAAGGTTTGTATGGCTAACCCACCTTGAGTCCAAAACCTCGACCAATTAAGTATCTGAAAAGTAAAATTCTCCGGCCAGCCTCGTAAGGGGTGAGCTTGCGTGCCTATCGACCTGAGATAGACTATATATTGATTTACATGATCTATCTTGGCAAGATGCAAAAGAAGTTGATAAGAATAATTTTCTGTGCCTGTCTTCTCTTTTGTAAAAGCCCTTGATCCGTCAAAACCTATGACCATGAACTAAGTATAAGTCAAATTTGACTTATAAGACAAACATTTTATTGTTCAAACCCAACACCACAACCGTTGAGGTTGTGGATGAAGTTTTTACGAGCGAAGCGAGTACTCCGCGAAACGGAGCAACAAGAAGATACCACGGGCGTAAGCCCGTGGAAGATTCATTACTCCTTAAACCACTCTATTGTTCTTCTCAACCCTTCTTCCAGACTAACCTTAGCTTCCCAACCGGTGGCTTTTTTGAGTTTATCGCTTGAGGCAAAATTTGCGGGGATATCGCCTGCCCGCTCACCCAGATCCTGGACTTCCAGC
>CAZFVS010000034.1:0-1490 GCA_964522265.1 uncultured Gammaproteobacteria bacterium
TTACTTCTGTCACCAAAGCTTCGGTATGTTTGCAATCAGGAAAACCTGAGCATGCCAAAAACTTGCCAAACCTGCCGGTCCTCACCACCAACTCTTTACCGCACTTAGGGCATTTCTTTCCTGCATACTCAACTGCCAGTTTAACCCTATCTGCTTTTTCTAAAACACTATCCAGTTTTTTTTCAAAGGGTGGGTAAAATTCACTTAAAGTCTGCTTCCAATTCCTGGTACCCGTTGCTATATCATCAAGGCTATTTTCCATAGAAGCTGTAAACTTATAGTCAAAAACATCGGGGAAATATTTAATTAAAAAGTCACATGCTGCAAACCCTAAAGCAGTGGGCATAAATTTTTTTTCTTGTTTTTCAACATAAAACCTATCCTGGATGGTGGAAAGGATGGGAGCATAAGTCGAGGGCCGCCCAATTCCAAGCTCTTCCAGTTTTTTGATAAGTGAGGCTTCTGTATATCTTGGCGGAGGCTGGGTAAAATGCTGCTCGGGCAAAAGCTGCAATAAATTCAGGTCTTCTCCAACTTTTAGCTCAGGTAATATTTGGTTTTTTTCATCCTCTTCTTCATCATTTTCTTGTTTCTTATCTCTTATCTCTTGTCTCTTACTACTTATTCCGTATATTTTCAGCCACCCGTCAAATTTAATAATTGAGCCTGCTGCATGTAGGGTATATTCAGAATTACTCAGAACAACTCGGTGTATCTGAGATTCAGAGATATCAGAATTTCCGATATTCTGATTTGCTGAGTTTTTCTGAGTTTTTCCGGATTTAGAACTCTGAGTCAAAGCACTAACATCCACTGAGGTCTGTTCAACCAATGCCTCTGACATCTGGGAAGCCACCATCCTCTTCCAAATCAGATCATAAAGCCTGGCGTGATCCCTGGTAAACCCTTTCTGGCTTCCGATATCCGACATCTGAAATCCGATTTTGGTCGGCCTAATCGCTTCATGCGCTTCTTGGATATTTTTAGATTTGGACTTAAACACTCTGGGCTTTGGTGGTAAATAATTTTCCCCGAAATGTGATTTTATAAATTCCCTTGACTGCGTTAAGGCTACCGGGGACAGGTTAAAAGAGTCTGTCCTCATATATGTTATAAAACCATGCTCATACAGATTTTGCGCCAGCATCATAGTCTTTTTGGCGCTAAATCCTAATTTATTGCCTGAAGTCTGCTGCAGCGTTGAGGTGGTAAAAGGCGGGGTAGGATAGCGCTTAATCTCTTTCTGGTCAATTTTGGAAACGGAATAAATTGCTTTTTCTAAATTCCCTGCATGCTTTTTTGCTTCCGTCTCATTACTAATCTCCAGCTTCTTGCTATTTAATTTAACAAGCGATGCCAGAAAGGTATCACCCATAATAGCAGGATCCCGAGCGACGGATAGCTCTGCCTCACTACACCAGTACTCTTGGGCCGTAATTTTTGCAAGCTCCCGTTCTCGTTCCAGTACCGAGCTTAATGGGACAGTCGGG
>CAZFVS010000034.1:1500-9410 GCA_964522265.1 uncultured Gammaproteobacteria bacterium
GGACCCTTCCTGCAGAAAGACCTCTTTTGACTTTTTTCCAAAGCAGAGGAGAAAGTTTATACCCCACCAGTCTGTCCAGCACCCGCCTGGCTTGCTGCGCATCAATCAGCTGATAATCCAGATCGCGCGGGTGCTTAAAAGCCTCTTTTATCGCATCCTCTGTAATCTCATGGAAAATCACTCTCCGGATTTCGGATTTCGGATTTCGGATTTCGGATTTTTTCATTTTGGCTTTTGACTTGCTTGTCTCGAGTCTTTCCGAGGGATGACTTTTGATTTCAGAGTTACACAGCAACTCTGAAATATGCCAGGCAATCGCTTCCCCTTCCCGATCAGGATCTGTTGCCAGATAGAGGGTTTTAGCCGATTGGGCAAGTTTTTTTAATTCATTAACCTTTTTCCTTTTATCCCTGGGAATGATATATTTAGGCTCAAAATTTTGCTCCACATCCACTCCAAGCTCGGATTTGGGCAAATCTCTGACATGACCCATTGAAGCTTCTATCTGATATTTAGCTCCCAAAAACTTTGAAAGCGTCCGGGCTTTGGTTGGTGATTCAACAATAACTAAATTTTGCATATATTTACTTTCTGGTAATTGTATCTTGCTTGTCAAGTAGCAGGTATGCTAAATTAGCATCATGTTAACTAAACAGGACTTGGAAAAAACCCTTGCTAAAATTCTGGATAAAAAGTTGGAGCCAATAAATGAAAGTCTTAACAGTGTAGCGGAAAAGGTTGAAGGTTTAGAAGATTTTAGAACAGAGATGCAAGACTTCCAAGCGGAAACTAAGAAAGCTGCAAAACGCATGGAAAAACGGATAAAGAAAGTCCAAAGAACTTTAGATAGCTATATCGAGGTTTCAGATGAAACTATTCAACAGACTCGAAGAAGGGTTAATAAAATTGAAGACCACCTCAAACTCCCTGCTGTTTAAGAATTATTTAAAAGGCTGGCGTCTGCTTTAAACAACTCACCTTTAACCAACCTGTTTTCCAACATCATTTTGGAAAGATTTGCTTCTAAGGTATCCTGGATTAATCTGCGCATGGGACGAGCGCCCAAAACAGGGTCGAAACCTTTTTTGGCAAGTCCTGTGATAAGATCCTGAGAAAACTCAAGCAGATACCCCTGTTCTTTCATTTGTTTTGACAAAGCATCAAGTTTCAACCTGACTATCTTCTCTAAATCAGGTTCTGATAGGGGTTTGAATATGACAATATTGTCAAAACGGTTTACCAGCTCCGGTTTAAAAATTTTGAGCAGTTCACCCCGGACTGTTGTATCAATCTGATTCTGGATCCGACCCTCTTTCAGCTCCTGCGCTATCAGCAGGGATGCTGCATTCGAGGTAGCGATAATAATAGTATTTGTAAAATCTGTCAGTTTACCTGCTGCATCAGTCAATCTCCCGTCATCTAAAACCTGCAGAAAAAGCGTCAAGATGCGCATATTAGCTTTTTCAAATTCATCAAGAAGTATTAATGCATATGGTTTATTTTTAACTGCTTCCGTCAACTCTCCGGGATTTTCCAGCGTACCGATCAGACGGTTAACAGCTTCTTCTGTCTGGTACTCAGACATGTCAAAACGTATGAAAGCCGCCGAGTTTTTAAAATAAACACTGGCCAGAGTTTTTGCAAGTTCAGTTTTGCCTACCCCCGTAGGACCAACGAAAAGGAATGAGCCGATCGGACGCGATCCCTCCCTCAGCGCTGTAGCGGACCTTCGCAAAGTATCAGACACCACCTTAACAGCTTCTTCCTGATCAATCAATTTTTGGTGGATAATATTTTCAAGGTCAAGGAGGGTCTGTTTTTGGGAGGCGTCCAGCTCGATTACCGGCACATTAACCCTGCTTTGAAAGACTGCCTTCACCACCCCGGAGGTAATCAATCCGGTTTTTGCGGCAGCCTCACATTCAGTTAAAACAGACAGCGCTGAGTCAGGCAGAACCCGGTCATGAATCAGCCTGGCGCTCAAAGCTGCAATTTCCTTCAGAGCAATATAGGTTATTGTTATCCCTTTATTCCTGGCTAAACTTATTGCCTCGTTTTTAAGTATCAGGACCGTATCTGCCTCCGTTGCAGGAGAAAGCTCCACCTTATGAAAAACTCTGGCAAAACTCCCATTTTTCTCAATAATCCTGGCATAATTTTCCGGTTCAGTTGTGGCAAGAAACTGGAAGGTATTTGATTCTAAGTAAGGCAAAAGAAGTGAATACAGGTTAAAATTGCTACCCGCTTCCCCCAGCCCTAAATTATGAAGCTCATCTATGAAAATAATTATATCGCCTACAAATTGGACATCTTGAAAAATATCCTGAACTTTTTGGGCCAACTCCCCTTCAGTAGTAATACCGGATAGCAGTTTGGTAAAATCTATTTCAACCAGCCTCTTAATAGCCAGCGCCTCGGGGGCATCCCCTGCAATAATCAGTTTAGCCAGATATTTAACCAAGGCAGTCCTTCCCGAACCAGGAGAACCGACAATCAGCACACTTCTGTCTTTTTCCTGAGAAAGAATGTTTACTACTTCGGATACTATTGCATTTTGCCCCACAAAATCCGGGAAGCCTAAAGCTGCAGCATTGCGGGTTAAATCTTCTGAAACGCTGTCTAAATTCGGAGTCGGTGCAGACAACCAACCCCTGTTAACACCTCTTAAGTGCTTTACGGCAAAATCATCATCCCATATAAAAACTTTCCGCCATCTGTTTCTCTTAAATTCTAAAAATAGCAGTGCACCCTCAAGATCGCGGGAAGTCAGGTTAACTTTCAAAAGGTCATTCTGAATCCCCGGAATCTCCAACAGCATCGCCGTCCAAAAATAGGCCGGGGTAATAAACCTGGCTTGGGTTAATTTGGCAAGCTGCCAGACTTTTGCCAGAATATCATCTTTAAACTCCACCTGATGGCTGTCGAACCTATCCGGTTTAAGCTCTAAGCTAAAAAGAAAGCTGCTTACCTCATCGCTCTTCAACAAATTCTGCCAGATTATATCTTTACGCTTCAGTTTAGTAGTCTGCCACAAATCTTCAGTTTTTTTAACCTGCCAAACAGATTTGGGCGGGCTGCTAAATAATCTGTCAATAAACAAAGCTGCACCAAGCAAAACAATAAAGGAAAAAGCGATCACTACATCAGGTTCAGACAGAAATGGTATCTGTTGAAAAAGGAGAGAAAATAGCAAAAGCGGCGGTGCCAAAAACCAGGCCAAAGCAACAATTACAATCACCATGCTTGCCAAAACAAAGGCCAGAATCCCCATTAGTATTCTGGATAGCCTGAAAACAAAACTTAGAATTTTTCCAACAATGGACGAGTCATGAAAAAGAGGGACAAACAACAACTTAAGCATCAGCCCTACAGCCAGATCCTCTTCCAGAACCATGAGTGAGTTGTGGTAAACCCGGAGGAATACTATTAGCGCTTGCGGATACCAAAATTGTATTAAATATATGGGCAGCATAGAAAAAATTTTGAACTTTTCACAAAACCCTTATCACATTGCCTGTAGGGTCAAGCTCCACAAAATGTTTAGCCCGGCCTTCACGAAAAGCCTGGCATTGATTTTCCGGCAGGTCGTCAACCGGTTGCCTGGGACTATGGGCAATATCAGCAACCCAACCAGGTAAAAGGTCATTAGTAAGGCATGGCCCATCTGAAAAATCTACACCCAAATCTTTTTTTCGTTCATAAACAACTCTGGCCTGGTTCACCACACGATCCAGCTCATTTGAAACTCCGGGTTTATAATCCATATCCTTTTTTTTATTGGTGGTAAAGATCACTATGGTTACGAAACCAATCACCACCAAAACCAACAATAACAATTTTGAATTAAAGTTCATACCATAATTGTTGCATGCGGCAACCTGCTTAGCAAGTCCGGTTAATACAGTAATTGCCTCCACCCAAGTTTTTAACAAACCCCATTATCTCCATCTTTACCAATGCAGCGCTTACTTCTGACGATGATTTTTTAAGCTCTCTCACCACATCATCTACATGCTTCTGCTCATTTTCCAAACACCCAAGTATTGCTTGCTCAACTGCTGATAAATTTTCATAATTTTTTTCTTTTTCCTTTTTACTTTTTACTTTTTCCATCCCCAGCTCTTCCAAAATATCCTCCACACAAGTCACAAGTTTTGCCCCCTGCTGGATCAGTTGGGCCGGACCTTTTGACAAATCTGAGGTGATAGGACCGGGGACGGCAAACACATCCTTACCCTGATCCACCGCTAATCTGGCAGTTATCAGGGAACCTGAATCCTGTGCTGCCTCTGTCACCAAAACCGCCAAAGATAAACCGGAGATAATCCGGTTCCTGGAAGGAAAATTGCCTGCCAGGGAAGGATAGTCAGGCGGGTATTCGCTGATGAGTGTACCACAACCATTGGCAATCAGTTCAGACAAACCGATGTTTTCCGGCGGGAAGATTGAATTTAGCCCTCCTCCCAACACAGCCAGAGTCCGACCCTTTCCGTCTAAGGCCGATTTGTGAGCCTGTGTATCTACACCCCTTGCCAACCCTGAGATAATTGTAAATCCGAAAGACACCAGCTCCCTGGTAAACCGCTCCGTCACCATCCTACCATACCCTGTCATCTTCCTGGTTCCCACCACGCCAATGGCCCGTCTGTCTTCCGGTAAAATCTCACCCTTGTAATAAAATAGAACCGGCGGGTCATAAATTTCTTTCAAAGATTTGGGATAATCCTCATCAAAAACAGTCATCCATTTTATGCCGGATTTTTTAATTGAATCTTCGTAGCTTAAAGGTTCTAATTTTTTGCGTGTTTCAATCAGAAGGTCAATAACTTTCTCCGGAATCCCCAACCCTAAAAACTCTTTTCTTTCCGCTTCCCAGGCAGTTTTAGGATCCTTAAAATACTCCAACAGTGTTTTGAGCCTGATCGGCCCCAAACCATCTATGGAATGTAGAGCCAAAAGATATGAAATATTTTTCATAACACATTAGCCTCACAAGGCGTCCCCTTTCGAGGCTGTACAAACTATTCCCCCAATTTGGCTGAATCTGAGGCAACATAATTTGTGTCTTTGATCAGATTAGTTTTATCAGTTGAGAGAAACCACCTGTAAATCTCTTTGGCAACAGGGGCTGCAACTGATGAACCTTCCCCTCCACCCTCTATCAGTACTGTCATTACTAGCTTAGGCTCATCGATAGGTGCAAACGAGGTATACCAGGCATGTGTTTTCCCTTTAGCATCTCCATACTCTGCTGTCCCTGTCTTCCCTGCTGTTTGTATAGGGAAGGTAAAAAATGGCCAGGCTGTCCCCCCTTCTTTCGTCACTTCTTTCAACCCCTCTTTGACAAGCTCCAAATATTTGGGTTTAAATGCCTTTAAAACAGACTCACTGAACTTAAATTCTTTGATAGTTTGACTATTACTGTTTGTGATCTTCAGGCCTAAGTGAGGGGGAAATTGTTTCCCGTCTGTTGCGATGGTTGAAACCAGGTTGTTGATCCCAAGCGGGGTCGCCAGAACAAATCCCTGCCCTATTGACATATGGAGTGTATCCCCGGGGTACCATATTTCACCTTTATTTTTCATCTTCCACTCCCTATCCGGCACTATGCCTACCGCTTCTCCGGGAATATCTATCCCGGTCTTCTTACCCAGCCCAAGTTGCTTGGCAGTTGATGCTAAAACCTCCTCTCCGACAGTTTGACCCAGCAGGTAGAAAAAAGTGTCATTTGAGCGTTTAAAAGCTTTAACTATATCCATCGACCCCTCAAGTTTGCCATACTGTGTAAAATACCAGTTGCTGAAACTAGAACTGCCAATATTTATTATCCCGATATCTTCAAACCTGGTCTTATCAGTAATTTTACCGGAAACAAGACCTGCTAGGGCAGAGACTATCTTAAATGTAGATCCGGGGGGATAAACTCCTGCCAACACCCTGTTTAAAATGGGGGAGTCTTCCCTATCCAGGGCTTCAGAAACCTTTTGTGGGTCAAACGAAGGATAAGAAACCAGTGTCAGGACTTCCCCGTTTAATGGTTCAACACCGATTAAACTACCGCAGCAACTTCCTGCTTTCTTAATAGCTTCCTCTAAGAGGCTGTATGCAACATCCTGCAGGTCAGCATCTATTGTAAGAAATAGATTTTGTCCGGGGATAGCATCATTTTTTCTCAAAGTCCTGACTTTTTTACCCTGAGCATCAACTTCTATTATCTCACCCCCATCTATCCCCCGAAGCACCCTCTCATAAGCCTCCTCTATTCCACCTCTACCTATTAAATCTCCGCTTTTGTAATTTTTATAACTGGGGTTTTTTAACTCTTCTGCTGTAATTTCACTTACATAACCTAAGACGTGCGCCATTTTTGCACCTTTAGTGTAAGTTCTGATGCTATCTATTTCCAGGTTTTCAAAGGCTGAATCACCTTTAATCTCCATTTTCAATGCATCATCCCGCGAAAGCCGAATAATTTTGGTATTTCCTATCAATCTAAAAGCCGGTTCATTTTGAGCCAGGATTTTACCATTTCTATCGTAGATTACACCACGGGGCGCATGGATTACCTTAGTTTGAATTCTGTTTGAGTCGGCCAGCTCCCGATTATTTTTCCCTTCAATTATCTGCAGGTTGAATAACCTGATAAGGAGTATCGAAAAAACTACCATTAAAAAGATTATAAATATCAGTCTTCTCCAGGGGCCTGAAAGCGGAGGGACAACATTGTCAATATAAGGATTATCTCTTTTTGAGAATTGCCCTGATAATAAAAGGTCGTCATAGGCTTCATTTTCTTTGGTGTGGGAATGGAAATGGCCGAATTTGAATGCAGCTTTTTTCAGAGTATCCGGAAATGCTTTTCCAAAACGGAATTTAGCCATATTGATTACGATTTCAGCCGCAGTTTAATATCCGGCCGGACAACAAACCTTTCCTCCCAAAAATTGATCAAAAGAAATGCCGGTATAAGCAGCACCATCTCCACTGCCACAATTTTCGGGTTGATATTTTGATGGTAAACTACGGACTCAACAATTGACACCAGCAGAATCAGCAATACGGCTGTTGTGACTGTAGCGAATATGTTGGCAAGAGGTGGAGATTTTTTAACAAACTGGCAGACGGCAACGACAATCAAGAAAACAAACGGCCAAAATCCCAAATTTACCGAAGATAAAACCCCCAGTAAAATACCCCCAAAAAATGCAGCAAATAAGTTAGAGCGCTCCTGAACTATTAAACTTCTGGCTATTAAAAGAATCAGGCAAAGGTTAACAGACAAAAATGAAGTCTGGATAAACATAGCCAGTATCAGAAGCAATATAAATAATTTCATAAAGCGGTCAGTAATGGAAACTAATTTGTTATTATAAATAATATATCCAAATTCGAAATATCAAACATAGGCTTGGCTTTGGCCTGTTTAAAAATCTGGTTGTCGGAATCTACAACCTCGGTAACCCGACCCAGTACCAACCCTCTCGGAGTTTCACCCTCTGTTCCTGCAGAATAAACCAGGTCCCCTTTATCGATAGGCTCCTGGTGCAAAATCTTATCAAACAGCATCTCTGAGCCAAACTGCCCCAGGAGCACCCCTTTAGCCCGCCCATTCGGATTGAAGCTATAGACAGCTATTTTAAAATCAGGATCCGAAGTGAGCAAGACTTTTGATTTTTTAGGACTCACCTCTTTTATCTGGCCTATAAAATTATCTTTGTAAACCACAGACATATTAATTTTCAATCCATCTTCCGATCCTTTATCAATAAATAAATATCTCGTTAGTCCGACCGGGCGGGCCGGTACCAGGTTAAAAGTTTTTGGGTTTAATGTTTTTTGTTGTTCTAAAAAACTTTGGGTTTCAGAAAGCTGGCGCCTCAGATTGGCATTTTCAGAAATAATCTGAGCCA
>CAZFVS010000034.1:9420-9801 GCA_964522265.1 uncultured Gammaproteobacteria bacterium
TAATGCTTTATTTTCCTGCGCAGCCCTCCTGATCAGAAAGATAAATTCAAGCTGCCTACCCACCAAAACGCTGTTTTTGTATAAACCATACTGTATGGGAGTAGTCAACTGCTGCACTACCAATTGAGGTAGTTTTAGAAGTTTCAGGTCGTCTGCCAAAATCAACAATACGGAAAAAAGCAACAAGATAAAAAATAGCTTCAGATCTTGCAGAGAAGCAGCCGGCATAGAGGAAATATACCATAATTGACAAGCAGTTTCCTGGGAGTTATATTCATACAAAGCTCAATGCTGACAGAAGCTACAGTAAGAATTATCTCTGAACAATTTCACCAAAGGATTGCTTATCCCCTTTTTGCTTTCGGTAATGCAAAACAAGAC
>CAZFVS010000035.1:0-4917 GCA_964522265.1 uncultured Gammaproteobacteria bacterium
GAGTATATCAAACTCTTAATCGTTGCGCTTACACTTTGAACCCAAGTCATAATTAAAATAAAATGTCAAACTATGGGGTTACAATTAATTAGTTCTTTCCAGCACTCACCTGGAAGGAGTCCATTCGGCTCGCCCCGCGCCTGGTCGACATAAGTCGTGGCGAAGCGGGCCACCTTCCAGGTGGGCTTTGACTCCTGGAAGGTGAGGTTACTGGAAAATACTGAATAGTTACATGGGGGTTATAATGACTCAAGGGCTTTTTTTAAAATATCCAGATCTTTTTGATCTACCACCCAGTCTCCATTTAAATCAGCTTTTTCTATCTTCTGTTTCTTACCAAAATTATCTATAATTATTGATACATCAAGTGAATTAAGCTGCCCGTCGTTGTTTAAATCAAACTTGATTAATTTGGCAGATAAAGTAGCGCTCTGCGTTGGAGAAGCAGTCAGCGCCTGTCTCAAATCTTTGCTTTCCCCCAGGAGAATGGGAGGCAGCGGTTGATTGTAAAGCGGCAAAATAATACTTGCTGATGACTCCAGATTTGCGCGTGCTATCACCAAAGTAGCCTCAATACCCGGTTTTGGTGCAAAAAAATCCGTAAGACTTGATTGATAGAGGTTTTTTAAGGGAATTATGAAATTTCCCGCAGTTGTTGTAAAACTTGCCAGATCAGCAGCACCCGGGATCTTTAAAAAAATTAAAGCCTCATCAACCGGGGTTAAGCTTTCATCAACAACAACACTGCCCCGTATTGGGGCCGAGGCTGTTTCTTTTTGAACAAGCGCAGCTGTTTTAAAACTCAACGGATAATTTGGAGAGAGTGAGTCAGCAGTCTTAATTTTATAATAATAATTTTTGTTGGGCTGCAAATTGTTGATGGTGACAAAATGGGTTAAGCGGATTTCTCTACTATTTTTATCGCGGTCATCGCCAGCGGATTCGCTTAAGTTTTGGTTGGAACCATAAGATATAAGTCCGACAGCCGGTATCTCTGTTTGCCAGGTGATAGTGGCCGAAGAATCTGAAATATTTACTATCTGAATTTTTTGAGGGGCCAAGATCAACCTTGACTCCTCATATAATTTTTGCCTGTAAAGAAAGATCGCAATACCAAAGACAATGGCGGTGGTAAGTAGAGCCAAACCTAATAATGTCGGTAGTTTCATTACGTTAGTAAGAACTTGTTCATTACGTTAGTAAGAATTTATTCATTGTGTTTCAGCAGATTTAGTTGAGGTTTTAACCTCAGGGATTATGAGAGGGCTTGCCACCGGAGGGTTTTGGATAAGTCTGAGAGTTTCTGAATCTAAATTTGGTTCAACCGGATCCAAAATTGTTTGGAGTTTAGGGTCCAGGGGGACGGAAGATTTAGTATGGTAAATATCAGAGGCAATCCAGACCATGACTGCTATAAATGTACTGGTCAGTATGATAATAAATTCTTTTTTGTTCATTAGTTTTTAAGGACGTATGCTGTTGCGTTGATTGACATAGTTAAGGAATCATCAGCTGACTTATTAAAATTTACCGATTCAAGATTGATCAGGCGGCCAGAGGCGATAAGAGAACTGATAAAATTTATAAACTGAGGGTATGTCCCTCTGATATTTAAGGAGAACTCAATCTCTTCCAGCTTAGCATTTTTTGATAATTTTTTCGGAGCACCAAAAAGCTCTGTAGGCTGGAATTGTAAACCGGAAATAGATGCCTCGTTTCTGGAGGCCAGTGTGTTTAGATTATCAATTAATTTAGGGATAGAAGTAGAATTTGGAGCTAAACTGAAAAGTTTATCCTGAATAGTTGGATCAAGGTTGTCATAAGCTTTTTTCCCCAGGGATAAATTATTTGTTTTAGTGTTTAACTGATCCAAAACAATCTTTTGCTCGTTGATAGTTTTATTTAGTGAGATAATAGTTGCAAAAGTTGGCCGGATTGCAAATAACGAGAAAATGGTTATAGTTATTAAACTAAAGACAAAATACCCGTAGTTTCTTATAACCCTGTTTTTAAAAATCGGTTTTATAAACAGGTAATATCTTGTATATCTTTGGTTCATAGTTTATCTGGTACGGCCTGAAATATTGAATTGAATCAATCCCTGCTCAAAACTAATATTTGTGAGACTAATATCCACAAAATCAAGCTCTTCTTTCGATCCTTTTGACTCCTTTAGCCCTTTCAAAAAGAGCGAGACGTCACCAATATTGTTAGTTTGTGCGACTATCTTAAATTGCAAGGGTCCTGATTCAGTTTTTTCTGTACTTAAATTAGTAAATTTTGTCAACGTCGGTGTTTGAGCGCTAATTTTTGTATAATTGTTTTGCCAGATTGGAGAGACAGCATAAGCCTTTTTAATTATGGATAACCTAAGCTGGGTTTGTTTGATTAAGGCTTCATCTTCTGATAGGTTCTCAATATATTGGACTGAATCATTAATCTTTTCGTTAAGACTGGCAAGGTCAGCATCCAATTTAAACCGGTAGAGAAAAGTTGCCAAAACAAATATTTCTACAACAATCACGATGAAACGCCCATAAGAAATTAACCACTTTATGAAGCGGATGGGGAGTTTTTGCATTATTCCTTGCGGGTACAATAAGTTTATATTGAGTCTGGAGCCTGTTTTTTGAGCAGTTTTAACCATGAATTATAAATTTGCCACTTTTAAGAAAATGACCGATTGGTGATATTGTAAAACAAATTTCAGTCAAGTACAAAGGTTTTGTTTAGGTGGCGGGTTGTCTGGTTATCAGTTTTGACAATTTGCTTTTCATGCGGGAGGCTTTATTGGGATGGATTAAATTAGTTTTAGCTGCTTTATCCAGTGCGCTTGTAACTTCCTGTAAAGTTTTTTGGAGTGGGTTTTTACGCATTTTTTTTACCAGACCCTTAAGGTTATGCTTGGTTCTGGCATTTTTAGCAGTGCGTTTTTCGTCCTTGCGCACTTTTTTCAAAGCTGATTTAATGATTGGCATATAACTTGAGATTTTAGCACAATAACTGTTTTTGAACAAGCTATGGTGTTAAAATTTAGCAACGATGGTTAAGTCTGTATTTTCAATACTTGCAAGAAGGCAAAATACTATTCTTTCCGGTGCCCTAATAATAATGGTTGCTATTTTTGCCTCTAAGTTTTTAGGGTTGATTAAAGACAGATTATTATTCCATAATTTTGATACAACAACTTCAGCTATTTTTTTTGCCGCCTTTAAGCTGCCTGATCTGATATTCCAACTTCTTATTTTTGGCTCTCTCTCGGTTGCGTTCATCCCTGTTTTTACCGAGTATCTGCATCAAAAGGGTTCAAGACAGGCGTTTGAATTTGCATCAAATATTTTAAACCTGTCGCTGCTGGTTTTTGGTCTGGTAGCCGTCTTGGCTTTTATCTTTGTTTCCCCACTCAATAGCCTGCTGATCCCCGGTTTTTCCGGTCACCAAAAAGAGGTGACTGACCAGTTGACCAAGATAATATTGCTGTCCCAGCTGTTTTTGATAATAGGATCTTTTTTTATAGCTGTTGGACAATCTTACCAGAGGTTTATAGTGCCGGCCCTGGCTCCATTTTTTTATAACGTCGGTATTATTTTAGGCATCACTGTTTTATCACAATTTTTCGGTATTTACGGGCCTGCGATTGGAGTATTGATAGGGGCGATGCTCCATGTGTTGATCCAGATACCCCTTATTAAGTCTTTGGGGTTTAAATATCAACTTTCTTTTGATTTTTTAAATAAAGGCGTCAAAGAGATTTTCCGGCTGATGAGTATAAGAAATATAGGTTTAATAGCAGAGCAGATTAGCGATGTTGTAGCAATCGCATTATCATCAGTCATCTCTTATTCCTCGGTATCCCTGCTGACGGTAGCCCAGCATTTGCAGACAGCCCCGATTGGACTTTTTGGTGCAACTATTGCCCAGGCAGCCCTGCCAGTTTTGTCAAGGGAACAATCAAGAAACGAAACCCCCGCATTTAAGATTACCCTTTTGACAACCATGCACCAGATCTTATTTTTGACTTTGCCTGTAACAGCGATACTGATTATTCTGCGGATCCCATTGGTCAGGCTGGTTGTTGGTGCTGCTCATTTTAGCTGGGATGATATAGTGCTGACAGGCTGGACAGTTGCTTTTTTATCGCTTGGTTTGTTCAGCCAGTCTATTGTCATGCTTTTGGTCAGGGCTTTTTATGCTTTAAAGGATACTAAAACACCAGTTATAGTTTCTATTATCAGTGTGGCGGTTAATATCTGCTTAAGCCTGCTTTTTATAAGCGTGATGCATCTTCCTGTTTGGGGTCTGGGGATTTCTTATTCTGTCTCTGCTAACTTGTCCTTAGCTCTGCTTTTTTCTTTCCTTAATACAAGAGTCGGGGGTTTTAATTTGCGCAGTTTGCTGATGCCGGCTTTTAAGATGTTCCTGGCCGCACTTGTTGCCGCATTCGCACTTTATATACCTATCAAGCAATTAGACCAGCTGGTTTTTGATACTACCAGGACAGTTAACCTAGTAATATTAACAGCGATTGCTTCATGTTTTGGGTTGATTGTATATATAATTTTGGTTTGGCTGTTAAAAATTAAAGAGCTTTACACTTATGCTGAACTGGTGAAGAAGATTGGGCGTACTAAACTTAAAGTAACCCCGAAAGAAGTAGTGGGAGAGACATGAATATCCGTAATTTTTCCATTATTGCCCACGTTGACCATGGTAAGTCAACTCTGGCTGATAGGTTTTTGGAGATCTGCCACACTGTTGCGCCTGACAGAATGAAACCCCAGTTGTTGGATTCCTTAGCTTTAGAGAGAGAAAGAGGAATCACAATAAAATTGGCGCCTGTTCGCCTAAAATATAAATACAAATTAAACGTCATTGCGAACGAAGTGAAGCAATCTACCACTGATTAGCAGATTGCTT
>CAZFVS010000035.1:4927-9362 GCA_964522265.1 uncultured Gammaproteobacteria bacterium
CAATCTAATCAAGAGATTGCTTCGTTGCCTACGGCTCCTCGCAATGACGAGGAAGAATATACACTGAATCTGATTGATACTCCCGGACATGTCGATTTTTCATACGAAGTATCCCGTGCCTTGGCTGCTTGTGAGGGGGCAGTGCTTTTGGTAGATGCCACGCAAGGGATCCAGGCTCAGACATTGGCGCATGGTTTATCCGCCCTTGAGCAAAACCTGACTTTGATACCTGTTATTAACAAAGTGGATTTGCCAAATGCTGATGTGGAAAAATGTAAAAAAGAGTTAATTGAAACTTTCGGGTTTTTAGATTCAGAGATTATGCTGGCATCTGGTAAAACAGGGCAAGGGGTGGAGGAGATTTTAAAAACTGTGGTTGAAAAAGTTCCACCCCCAAAAAGAGTAGGTGTCAAGCTAAACCACCTGGAGGTCATCGACTCTGAGGCTTCCAGCCTCATCGCTCAGACTCGAAGAGGTGTATTAGCTTCCCACCCGAGCTCTATCCCACTACGTGCCCTGATTTTTGACTCATTTTTTGATGCCTATAAAGGAGTAATTGCCCAAGTCAGGATATTTGACGGTGAAACACCAAAACTGCAGTCGCCGATTTATTTCATAGGAACAAAAACAAAAGGCCAAGTGTTAGAAATAGGGTATTTTTCACCTCAACTGGTACCAACTGAAAAACTTTCTGCTGGGGAGATCGGTTATATAGCCACAGGTATTAAAGAACCTGATCTGGTTCATGTGGGTGACACTATAACCGGAAGTGAGAAGTGGGAGGTGAGAGGGGAGATAGAACCTTTGCCTGGATATAAACAAGTTAAGCCGATGGTGTTTGTGGGGCTTTATCCGATTGAGGCATCAGAATATTTTGAGTTAAAAGATACGTTGTCTAAATTTAAACTGAACGACCCTGCTTTTTCTTACGAGCCAGAGCAATCTGCAGCTTTGGGTTCAGGTTTCCGATGCGGGTTTTTGGGACTTTTGCATGCGGAAGTAGTCCAACAAAGAATTTCTTCAGAATTTGGAGTTGACCTTTTGGCAACCGTACCATCAGTAGTATACATGGTTGGTGATCAGCTTATTAATAATCCGGCTGAATTGGATCCGGGCAAAATGAAAAACCTGAAAGAACCCTGGGTCAGTTTAAAAGTTTTTGCACCTAATAATTTTATTGGGTCAGTCATGGAGTTGGTGCAAGAAAGACGTGGTAAATTTCTAAATATGACTCACTTCGGATTTCAGGTAGAACTTTTTTATGAGATGCCCCTGTCAGAAATGATTACGGATTTTTATGATAAATTAAAATCAGTCTCAAGCGGGTTTGCATCATTGGATTGGGAATTTTTAGATTTTAGGGAAGTAGACGGGGTGAAAGTGGATATTTTAGTTGGAGGTGAAAAGGTGGAAGCTTTGTCCTCGATTATTTTTAGGTCAAAGGCAGAATCTGCCGGCCGACGGATGGTAGAAAAATTAAAAGAGGTCTTGCCCCGCCAGAATTTTGCAATCGCCCTGCAAGCTGTAATTGGTGGAACTGTTATTGCCCGGGAAACAATAAGCCCATTTAGAAAAGATGTGACAGCAAAACTTTATGGAGGGGATAGAACTAGAAAAGATAAACTTTTAGAAAAGCAGAAAAAAGGGAAAAAGAAGATGAAGATGATAGGTCGCGTCGAAATCCCGCAAGAAGCATTTTTGAGTATACTTAAGTCATGAAAGCATTAATCAAACAACAGGCAGTCTTACAAAAAGAAGCGTATGAGGTTTTAGAAAAAATGCGCCTTCTGGAAATTTTACATAAACATGGTGAACCATATATTGTCGGCAGTATTGCTTTGGATCTAATGACCTGGAGAGATATTGATATAGAAGTTGTTACGAAGGATTTAAGTTTTGAAAATATTGCGGATGTTGTTAGACAACTTATATTACAGAAACACACAAGGTTAGATTTTGACGTTACAGACAACAGAAACTGGGATGATACCAGAGCTCCGAACGGGCTATATTTAGGGATGAAATATTTTGGAAATGTTGAGGATATTAAGACAGCGAGAAAATATGGTTCAAGGGATGAGTATGTTTGGCAATTGGATATGCACTTTGTGTTACAGGAAAATGCGAGAAGTTATGAAAGAACACAAAAAATCAAAGAACAACTAACTGATGAAACGCGGTTGACAATATTAGAAATAAAAGATTTTCTTAAGAGAAATAATCCTAAATATAAAAAATCAATTCAGAGCACAGATATTTATAATGCAGTTTTGGATAATGATGTGAAAGTTTTAGAAGGTTTTAAAAAATATTTAAAATCAATTGGAAAAGAATGGTAAAAAGTTGTATTATCGGTATGTCTGAACAGATAAATGAAAGAAAAGGAAGGGTTTAGGTATCAAAAATGTTATGTCGCGTTAACATTGCCCGGCGGGTTCCATCAGGATTTCAGAGATCTGTTAGAGGAAATCAGGACTATAGATCCTGAGCTTAGGACTGTTGATCCAAAAAGACCCCATATCACAATCCTTCGGATGGGCAGTTTAAATGACCAGGATAAACCATTGGCGGAGAGAATAATCGGGATGGGAACAGCCAGGCTTTGGGGGAACGAGCTTCATATTGGCGGTATGGGTACATTTAAAGATGAGATCAGCCTGCAGCCGGATATTTTATATCTGAAAGTCAAATGCTCCAAGGTTTTGTCTGATGCCCATAACATCTTAAAACAAAACCTGGCCCCGTTTATAAACCATGCTGAGTATTTTCCTTTTATCCCTCATGTAACCATAGCACACATTTTGGGTAAAAAGCATTGCCAGGAAACATTTAAATCTGCCCAAGAGGATTTAAAAAAACTTCTGGCAGCTGTGTCATGGGATTGGAAAATAGAGGAACTGGCTCTTTATGGACGGGATACAACTAAAATACCCTGTTATTCAAGCCCGATAAACATTTTCAGAGCAGAAGCAAAGTGTCATCCAGATCAGGAGGTAGATCTCCTAAGAGTAGAGAAAGATTATATGCATCCGTCAGCGATCCCTCAAACTCTTTAATCCTTCTAAATATCTCAGCCTGTTCGATGGCATCATAAAGGGCATTATGCTGATTGAGATTACCGGGAAGGAATATTTTCGGGATCCTTGATTTTGATGTTTCTGAAAAATCGGTTTTAAATCTGCCCATGTAATATGATTTTATATCCGGGGTTGCTATGCCAAGCGGATTTCTGCCTAAAAATGCATGAAAATAATAATTAATAAACTGCCAGTCAAAAGGAGAATTAAAGCCTAACATAAAAGGTTTTTTGTCCTGCGAAACATTCAGAATCCATTTTTCAAACTCAGACATTGCTATATCAGGCTCAAGCCCGGTCTGTTTTAAAATCCCAAAAGACAGGTCGTTGTGCTCCATGGCTTCGGTTAGATAGTTATCATTCAATGGTTTAAACTCCTCATAAAAATGCAATTTTGGATTATCAACCAAGCAAGCACCCAGTGATAACATACTGAAAACCGGAGGGATCGGACCTGAAGTTTCAATATCAATTGAGATGTAAGTTTCCAATTCAGGCATTGGTATCTTATATCATATTGTCAGAAATTATACAACCTTTCGTTTGCCGCCCGATTTTAATATTGCCAAGTATGTTCTCTCCACAGGATTTTGGGTTCATCGATAATTTTTCCGACAGTCACTGCAGTGATACCCATGTTTTGAGCAATAAATCTTAATTTATTGGCATCCCGGACGGTTTTCGTTACAGCAATAAAACCTATCCCCCTATTCCAAGTTTCGCAAGCCAACCTGTCGCTTATCAAATCTTCTCCGTTTGGGAGAGTTGCTGCCAGTGCTAACAGATCTTTTACCCCTTTTGGATCCGGCAGTAGCCCCTCATAATGTTCAATATGTGCTCCCAATCCCCAGGGTTGGAGCAGTCTTTTGACTTTTTCCGGTACTCCGCCGCCGGTAATGTGTGCAGCACCGGTAATCTCTACCTGTTTTTTGCTGTCTACCCATCCCTGAGCCTCATTTATTACTCTGCCGTATAAAAGAGCAGGTTTGAGTAATTCTTTGGTAAGTTCAGGAAAATCCAGGTGCCAAGGGATTGGATCTTCGGGTGCATGTTTTTGCCGGTAAGCAGACTCCAATATTTTTCTGGCCAATGTTAGCCCGTTGGAACGGATTGAAGTTTCCCGGAAAGCAACAATTGGTTGTCCGGGTTCCATATGTGCGCCTGTAATAAGCTTGTCAGGAATTATCAAACTAAATCCGGATGCGCTCAAATTGACTCTGGTCTTCCCAAAACCTCCAACTTTTGCATCAAGTTCTGCTGTTTGACCATTAAGTACGGAGAACCGCCCCGCGTCACATGCCTTTTTACACCCCTCTGCTAAGGTTTTTACAACCTCAATATTTGTTTCATTGAAATCAA
>CAZFVS010000036.1:0-9256 GCA_964522265.1 uncultured Gammaproteobacteria bacterium
GTGATTCTGAAGGTAAATTTATGGGGAAATTGCAACTTGATTCAGGAGAAAATACATTGACGGTTACAGCCTTTTCAGATGGCGGAGAAGAAAAAACTTTAAGTGTAGATATTGTATACAACCCAAAATCATAATATGAAAAATCTAATAAAATTCTTCTGCCTGGTGGTTATTTTGGCTCTATTTGTAATTGGCCAGAACCAACTTTTTGCAAAATCTGATAACTCATCCGAAGGCAGTTCCAATAGAGGTAAATCAGAAATAAAGGATCAGGACAAAAGTCAGGATAGTGCCGGTAATCGGGGAAAGCCAGAGCAATCTGACGATGATGCAGACCATGATAATGATAAAAGTCAAGGTAAAATCACGAAAGCAAGCAGAGAAGATGAAAAAGAAATGGAGGAAGAAGAAAAAGAAATGGAAATAAAGAAGGAAGAAGCAAGTAAGAGTAGTAAGGTTAAGGTAAAAAAACTTGAAAAAATTGAAGTGAGAGAGGCAACGCAGTCAGCTCAAGGGAAAAGACATGCAATCCAGGGGTTAGTAACTGCAATAGATGGTTTAATGATTACTTTAGTACACCAAATACAAAGAGATAGGGTTTATAAAGTTTTATATAGTAGCTCAACATTAATTAAAAGCAAAGAAAGTTCGGGAAGCGCCAGCCTGCAGGTTGGTTTGAGGATCATAGTGGTGGGTGATTTGAATGACCAGGGAGTTTTAGTTGCCAAAAGGATATTTGTAATTCCAGGTAAAGCAACAGGAATTTTTAAAAGGCTTCCACTCTCAACATCTTCTGCCACACCCAGTGCATCTGTTTGGGCCAGTCCTTCTGCCAGCCTGAGTCCTTGATGATCAGTTGATGCGGGGGAAAAGAGGGGGAGCAGATTTTATTTCTCCTGAAAATTGATTTAAAATTTTTTCTGAAGTTTGAGGCAAAAATGGTTGAAGATTATATGCAATTTTTTGGATTAACCTAACTAACTCATCTAAAACTTCTGCCAGATTGTTGTCCTCCAACTCCCATGGCCTGGTTCCATTAATTCTTTGATCGGTCATTGATACAATTTTCCAGATCCATTGTAAGGCTTCATTAAATCTATATTCCTTGATTAGTTTTTCCACCTCCGGGTCAAACCTTTCCTCCAATTTTGGAGCAGTAAAATTTATCTTTTCGCAAAGCTTGGCAACCCTTGCAACTAAATTTCCGATCCCGTTAGCCAGATCTGCATTATAAACTTCTTCAAGTCTTTCCGGATCAAAATCCCCATCATTATTAATCGGAATTTGGGAAAGCATATAAAATCTCACTGGTTCCAAGCCATACTTATCCATGATCTCTTGCGGCTGCGGAGCATTGCCTAAAGATTTCGAGAATTTTTCGCCGCCCTTAGCATTGACAAAGCCGTGGATTAAAATCTGTTTTGGTAAAGGTAATCCGGCAGAGAGAAGCATCGCCGGCCAATAAACGGTATGGAATCTGTTAATATCTTTTCCGATAATATGCAGGTCAGCCGGCCACCACTTTTCCCATAAATTTTCATCCCAGCCAAAACCCACCCCTGTCATATAAATATTTAATGCATCAAACCAGACATAGATTTTTTGACTGTCATCACCCGGTATGGGAACCCCGACCCCTTGCGCCCTGGCATTAGACCTGGAGATACTGAAATCTTCCAGTCCGCTTTTTATAAAAGATAAAGCTTCGGCTTTTTTATTTTCAGGAGTAATTTTAAACTCTCCGGATTCAATCAGTTTAATAAGCCGGTTCTGATATTTTGAAAGCCTGAAAAAATAATTTTCTTCCTTTATAAAATCAGGTTTTTGCTTATGAATAGGACAGAGTCCTTCCTGCAGGTCAGATTCTGTTTTAAAGCTTTCACAGCCGATGCAGTAGTATCCTTCATAAACTTTTTTATAAATGTCCCCGCTTTTATCACAGAGTTGCCAAAGTTTTTGAACACCCGGCCAATGTTTTTTTTGGTCCGAGCCCCTTTGGAAGACATCCAGACGGACACCAACCAGCTCATAAGTGTTCTGCCATATTTTAGAATACTTATCCAGATATTCCTGAACCTCCAACCCTTCTTTTTGGGCTGCCTGGACATTTTTTAGTGCATTTTCATCTGCACCTGAGAGCAATAGTGTCTCATCTCCAGTTAGCTGATGATAGCGCCTGACGGTGTCAGCCTGAAAATATTCTAAAGTATGGCCTATGTGTGCACGGCCATTTACATAAGGGATGGCAGTGGTCAAATAATATTTCATAGTTTTAATCTCCTGAACTTTGAAAGTGTATGGATTTTTTTGTATTTTGTCAAACTTTGCCTTGCTGAGATAAAAAGAAAGAGTGTAATAAGAAAGGTAATTAAAAATGTGGCAAAATTAAATAGGTTAACAGCCCAAAGTACGATTATAAACATAAACCCCAATCCTAAAGCAAAACTACCTGGGGTATAGTTTAAAAATAGATTTATTAAGGTTGTAAAAAATAAGAGTAGGGGAACAAAAAAAACTAATATTTGGAATATTGATGCATTTTCCCAGGATAGAGGTGGCTCGATAAAGTAAACTATGAGCACAATTAAAACAAGACTAAGCAGCATAAAGAAAATTCTTTTTAACATATATGTATATTAATTTTAACCCAAATTTGACTTTTATGGTAAACTATTACATATGCGTGAAACTGAATACACTGGTTTTAACGATACTGCAGGATTAATCCCTGAGAAGATAAAAGAATTTCTTGATGTTTTAAAAAGAAAGTTATTCCCTGAAGATCCGGTTATTGCACAAGGGATATCGGAAGATCCTCTTACAGAAATGCAGAAATTATGCAAAATTATGCAAAATAATAGGGATTCTTACTATGCGCTACTATTTTCTAGGCGACTTTGGGTTTTATCGAAACAATTACCAAATTACTTAAAAAAAACCAGATCAGCTTCCAAGGCTTAAATTCCAATAATTTCAAAAGCAGAACCTCCTGGATTTTTTGAAACCTCAATTCTTAATTTTGTGATATTATCAGACTTATGATTTTGGCTACTGCTATTTCTAAAAATGGTGTGAAGGTGCGTTTAACTAAAGAGCGCTGGGAACATGTTATAAAAACACATCAAGAGATAGAAAAAAACGATTTTTCTAAATTTGTGAAAGTAATTTCTGAACCTGGGTTTATTCTTAAAGGGAATAAAGGAGAACTTTTAGCGATTAAAAAAGTACCTAGAAAAAAGCTATGGATTGTGGTACCATACAAAGAGTTAAGTAAACAAGATGGTTTTGTATTAACCGCTTATTTTACAAGCGATTTATTTTGGTTGTTTAAAAAGGAGATGATATGGAGCAGGCAATAATTAATTCTGGAAAATTAGCAATACCTGATTTTATATATTTAGCCAAATATAGTCACGACCAATTATTTATTGATTATGATGAAGAGGCAGATGTTTTATATGTCAGTTTTGGTAAACCCCAAGCAGCTGATGACTCTGTTCATGGGGAGGACGATATTATTAGAAGAAAAAAAAGGGAAAAAATTATTGGTTTAACAGTACTTAATGCCAGCCGTTTTAAGAAGTAAACTTGGTGAGTTTCTCATCACATACCATAAGCAGAGTTGTTGGTAATCATATAAAAATTATATCAAAGCCAGGGTTTAATAAGCAAAGAATACTTAAATTCCAATAATTTCAAAAGCAGAACCTCCAGCATTTTTTTGAAACTTCAATTCTGATTGGAAAGTTCTCTTTATGGTATTATTGGGCGGTTCAACACAATAAATAACAACACCCAAAATAAGAGCAGAAAATACCACAAGGAAGATTTTTTTAAAATATGCATTTGATATATTGTATTGCATAAGCATTTGTAGTTAAATGCTATTTGAGCATGACTGAAAAATTAGCAGAAATATCAGAAAAAGACCTGCAGGATTATTTTGGAGATAATACGGCTAAAGGCAGAGTCTATTTAGACGGCGAAACTCCATTTTTGCAACTTCATAAATTTGCAGATGTTTATACTCTTTTTTGGAGAAGCAAGCCCGAAGATAAAATCTTGAGAGACCTGACACCTAAATTACACGAAGAAGTTATCAGAAACCAAAATGCTCACTTTGAGGAGCTACCGATATCGATCAGGTTTGCAGTTTTAGAGACAGTAAGAAACAGTGGAAAGATGGAAAGGCTTACCGGGGTAAGAAAATATTATAAGGTTGATAGGTTAAAACCGGAATCTTTCGGTAAGAAAATCGGAACTTTCCTTGATAAAAACCTTTCAGCTGCAGTTTCACTTCTCACAAGATTAAGCGTTGACCCTGCATCACCCTACCAACCACACATTTTGTCTTTTTGGACGGGCACAAAGAGATTTTCAAATAAAAATATAGAAACAGGATTAATGGTTGCTTATGGGCCGTGTCTGCCAAGGGAATCTTTAAGGGAGCTATTATCTAAAACATCGCCTTTTTTTGGAAAAATAGGAGAAACTGCAACAGAATCTTTTGTAGAAAAATTAATTGCAGAGCAGGGTCTAAACGTAAGATTTACTCGAGGCTAAATTCCAATAATTTCAAAAGCAGAACCTCCTGGATTTTTTGAAACCTCAATCCTGACTGGGAATTCTTCTTTTAGCTCCTCCAGATGGGTAATAATCAAAATTTTCTCAAAATCATCTTTTATGGTATCAATTACTCCAACCAGTTTTGCTCTGCCTGTTGCATCCTGGGTTCCAAAACCTTCATCAATTATCAAAAACTGCAGTTTCGCCCCGGCTCTGTTTGCTAAAAGTTTGGAGATGGCGAGCCTTAATGCAAAGTTCACCCTGAAAGTTTCTCCTCCTGAATATAGCTCATACGGCCGCTCGCCCATCTCATCAGAGATAATAATATCCAAGGTTTCAACAGTTGCATGGATTTTTCCCTCTAGAGTTTGCACTTTGGTTTTAGTTTCTTTTTGCGTTTCCAATGCAACCTTCATCCTGCCTTCTGTAAGTTTATCCAATAAATTATTTGCTTCCTCCTCAATTTCAGGAATTGCAGATTCAATAATCATCGCCTGTATCCCTTTTTTGCCAAACGCTAAAGCCAGTTCTTCAAACGCTTCTTTTTCTTTTGATAAATTGCTTTTTTCCTCACTTTTTTGTTTTAGCAGTTTTGCCATTTGCTGGGCCCGGTCAATTAATTGTTTAGCTTGGCCTTCCTGGCCGGTTAGCTCTAACAATTTTTGGTTTAGTTCTTCCCTGGTGGAAACTTGAGTTTGCAGGCGGTTTTGGATCTTAGCTAGTTTTTCCGAATAGACCTCCAAGTCGGTTTGAGAATTTTTGGCTTTTTCAAACTCATGTTTTTTGGCCAGATACATCTTTTCTAAATCAACTAAAGTTTCCTGGTGGGTTTTGACAGCCACCTCAGCTTGCTGGAGTTTTAAATAACCTTCTTGAAAACGGTCCAGCTCACTGATTTGTTTGGAAATTTCAAAATAGTCTTTAGTCTCTAGTTCCAGTTTTTTGGCTTCCTGCCCGTTTTCCTTAGCTTGAGCTGCTTCAGGCAAAATGATTGATTTAAATTTTTTAATTTTTGAGTAAAAATTGATTAGCTCCGCTTTATTTTTGTCTATTTCACTATTATTTTTGCCAATCAATTCTTTGTTTTTTTCTGCACCAATTGGTTGACCGCAAGTCGGGCAGACCGTTTTTTGTTCCATTAACCTTTTGTTTTGGTTTGCCAGCTGATCACATTTTGTTTCAAATTCTTTAATTAAAACTTCTAAAGCGGAGATAGCTTGTTTTCTTTTATCTTCCCGCTCATTAATAATTTTTTCTAAAGTTGCCAGTTCGTCTTTGACTTTGATCAGTTCACTCCGTTTTGTATCTAAAACTTTTTTTTGGTCCTGCAGCTTGAGAAGTTTTTGGTAGTTTGTTTCAATCAGCTCTTTTTTGTCTAAAATCTGTTGATATTCTTTGGCGGCTTTTTCTTTTAGATCTATTTTTAGCCTTAGATCCAGAACTTCTTGATTTAAGTTTTCAAACTGTTTTTTTTGTTTTTGTAGAGTTTTTACAGTTACTTCAATAGCCTGTTTTTTCTGGTCGATGTTTTTTATTATCTCCTCAATTTCTTTTACATCGCGTTTCGCTTTTTCTACCTCTTGCTGGATTAGGGAATATTTTTTTTCTCTTTCTATTTTTTGAGAAAGCTCGGCTTCAATTTCTAATAGTTGATAATCCAGTAATGTCAATTTGGTCTGTAACTCCTTGGTTTTTTCTCTGGCTTTTTCCTCTAGCCTGTCGTAATGGTCCAGTCCTAAGATATCTGCCAGGATTCTTTTTCTGTCAGTTGGGCCTTTGGTTGTAAACTCATCAGCATGACCTTGTCTCAGATATGCGGAGTTGCAAAAAGTCTCAAAATTTAAATGGAGCGTTTCAATAATCTTTTGCTGGGTTGATTTAATAGTTCCTTCCGTTAAATTGTATGTACCTGACCAGAACTCTAAAGAAGTATGTCCGCCAGATTTTTTATTTCTGTTTCTTTTAATAATGTAACTGTGTCCGTCCAGTTCAAAAGAAAATTCTACCAACATCTCATTTTGGCCCAGTTTCACAAGATCATCTGATGAATCGCCGGCTCTGGAGGAGCCCCAAACACACCAGGTGATAGCATCAAGCAAAGAGGATTTTCCCGCGCCATTTAAGCCCGAGATAGCAGCCAGTTTGAACTTGGTAAAATCCAGCTCAGGTGGACTTTCCCCGTAACTTGTGAAATTAGATAACTTAAGATTTACAGGAATCATTCTAAGATCTGTTTTGCAAATTCTCCTAACTGTTTTTGTTTTTCTTCTGAGAATTTTTTAGTTTCAAAATATTTTTTTAAAGCATCTATAGGTGTTAGACTTTCCACTTCATTGGTCCCCTCCAGTCTTTGGCGCTCGCGTCTTTCGATATTCCTTGAGATGCCTGCAATAACGTGAGCATCGGATAAAGCTTTTTTAACCTGATCCATCTTTATCTCTTCCTCACAACCTGCTGGGATATTAATAATCACCCTGATAATTTTTTCTTTTGTATCTGATTTTTTTATTTCATCTAAAATAGTTTGGGTGGGGTCTTTGTCCTCAGGGGAAAGTGAAACAGTGATGGTTAGAAATTGTCTGGCGTTGGTGGGGATAAACTGGTAAGAGGCTTGCCAGTTTGTCATCCCGGATTTAATCCGGGATCCAGCACTTGAACTATTTTTCTGGATTCCCGCCTGCCTGCCGGCAAGGCAGGCTTCCGCGGGAATGGCAGAAGACAGTTGGTTAATATCTACCAATATGACTCCTTTTTCTTCTTTTTCTTCACCAAAATCTATCCTGTGAGGGGAGCCAGCATAAACAACTAATGGATTTTTTGATAAAACTTGGTGTTTGTGGATATGGCCTAAAGCAACATAGGAGAGTCTTCTGTCTTGAATTAAAGATAAGGGGATTGTGACATCATTTTGGATAGCCATGCCTTTTTCTGAGCCAAAAGATGCTCCTTCTACTTCAGCATGGGATAGAAAAATAGCTGGGCCGCCAGCTGGCGGAGGTTTAATTTTGTCATATAAAGACAGAAGTTTTTCCCCGACAGATTTGTAGTCATTTTTATGCAGCCAAGGAAGGGTGATGACCTGTAAATTTCCAGATTTGGTAGGGATATTGAGAAGCTCTGGTTTTCTTGAGACATAAACATTATCAATCTCCAAAGCTGAATAAATATCTAAAGTATTTGCTCGGCCTTCTGCATTAGGGGTGTCATGGTTACCTACCACCAAAACTACAGGCATATACTTGGTAGCTTTTTTAACCCTTTCACCAAAACCTCTTTGCTGGGTTGGGTTAGGATCGCGGGTTTTATAGGCATCACCTGCAAAAATTAAAGCATCACATCCTTCTTTGATAGCAGTATCAACTATGAAATCAAAAGTTTTAAAAAAATCGAGTAACCTGGTAGATAATCCGCTCTGAGGGTCAAGCTTGGAATAATTTTCCATGCCGATATGGATATCAGCAAAATGCAGAAGCCTCATTGAATGGATTATAACATTGCCGATAAATTAATCCTGGATCAAAATATCATGGTAGTTGTTTTCGCGAAGGCCCAATGAGGTAACTCTGATGAATCTTGCCTTTTGCTGGAACTGATGAATATCTTTTGCCCCGCAATAACTGAATGCGGATTTAAGATTGGCTTCAAATTGGAGAACAATTTTTGCAACAGGTCCTTTGAGTTCTACTAACCCCTCAACACCCTCAATATGGTTTAAATAATTATTTGATAGATTTGAAAGTTTTCCTGTGTGATCTTTCTTTGCTTCGGTGGATGTTGAGCCACGGTATATCTTATATTTTTTGCCATTTTTTATGATTATTTTGCCGGGTGCTTCATCTGTTCCGGCAAAAACATTGCCTAAAGATACAGCCGCTGCCCCAGCGGCCAAAGCCTTAGCTATATCTCCTGAGTTTTTAATGCCACCGTCTGCAAGGATTGTCCTTTTCCATTTTTTTGCAGCTCTGACGGCTTCCATAATAGCTGTGATCTGGGGGATGCCGACCCCGGTTACTATCCTGGTTGTGCAAATACTGCCTGGGCCGACACCAACCCTGACGCAATCCGCGCCGGCTTTAAATAAATCATCGGCCCCCGCGTAAGTTGCTACAGCACCCGAGATAATCCCTGTTTTTTTGCCGAACTTATTTTTCAGTTTTTTGGTTGCATCAATTGCCTGTTGCATATGTCCGTGTGCAACATCCAAAAGAAGGATATCCACATTTGCCTGGACTAATTTTTCAGCCCTGTCCAAAAACCCCTCTTTACAACCCACTGCAGCAGCAACTAAGACGTCATTTTCCTTAACCTTTTTAACCATGTCCGCCTGTACTTCCGGGTTCTCAAATCTGGGTAAAATACCCATTCCGCCCAGTTTGCCTAATTTTATTGCCATTTCAATTCCGGTTACATCTGACATATTTGTACTCAAAAGCGGAAGTTTAAGTTTTACAGCAGGGGTGATCTGTGTTGTTAAATCTACAAGAGAACGGCTCTCTATTTCAGAGTGTTGAGGTATGAGCAGAACATCATCAAATGATAATCCTAAAGGGAAAACCTGATCCATATAGCCTGTAATGACTATGAATCATTACGACTAAATATACTAAAATTATACCTAAAAAGTCAAGAGTGAGTTTGGTAATTGTTCAGGATTTGACAAAACCTTCTAGGATTAGGCACACTTAATTAA
>CAZFVS010000037.1:0-6439 GCA_964522265.1 uncultured Gammaproteobacteria bacterium
GGATTCCCGCTTCCGCGGGAATGACAGCTGTATCTTCGCTTCTTCTGGAAAAGGAAAGCACCATTGCTATAGTAATGTAGTATTTGAGTGAGTAGAGGAAGAAGAACATACCAAAACCTAAAGCTATCAGGGAAAGTACTAGACCTATGGATAAAGCAATACCCCCTGCTGTGAAAATAAATTTAGACAGGGAGAGCAGACCATAGGCTGAAACCAGGGAAAAAAGTGTCAGGACAAAGATAAAGCTTCCTTTGACAACAATCCCCTTTCTTTGGGGCCCAAGGGCAGTGACCCCGGCAAGTATGGTTTGGGTAGAAGCAAAGAAACGCGAGAGAAGAGTTGGTTTGTGGAACGCTTGAGAATATATCAAACGAGCATCGTAAGTACTCAGATTATATCTTTTTAGGACATTTTGTACCCCATGGTTAGACAGGATCGGTTTGCCTCCAACCTGAGGCAGGGTCCAAACCAACCGGTGGCTTGATAACTCCGGGTATTCCCTGACAGCAGAAAGCACCACCTCCTCATATTCCTCCGGAGCTTGGTTAAAGTACCTTTCTACTGTCGGTTTTTTATCCCATAAAGACTCCAGTTTGCTCCCCGCCGGAGCGCTCTCGTACCTCTCCTGCCATTTATAAAATACTGTCCTGGAAACGCCAAATAATGAACAAACCCTGGCAACGCTCTCGCCAAGCTTTACCCTCTCAATCATTTCACGCCTGTCCTGAGGCCTTAACAGTTTTTCTTCTCGTACCTTTTTTTGATTTTTATAACGGTTTAATAAGCGGTATAAAAGAGTGCGGGAGATATCAAATTCTTTACAAAGCCTGGATATATTTTCACCCTGAAGAGCCCTTTTAATAACTTTTGCGCGCTCCTCGGCAGTTAATTTGGCAGACATAATTTTAGCTTAGCAATTTGCATAAATGTTGTCAACTACTTTGTAAACACCTTGTCCGTGAAAACAGCTTCAATTTTCGTGTAAACACCAGGTGGGTACAGTATGCCAATAGCCTATTATTATAGTCCTAGCTGAAGAATCCTTCCGGAATTGGTCTAAAAATAGGTTTTTGAGGCTAATTTGAGGCAGATCTTATTGATTTTTTTATAGGATTAGGGCATTCTTTATTGTAAGTCTTATAATTTTTAGATAAATTTGAAGGTATTTTTTACCATTGTTGCCTTTTGATATAATTTGTACATTACATTACAAATTTATTTGCTTTTTATTTTTCAACAAAATTGGCCAAAAAACCCTATCAGAAAGGATCTATATATATAAACTAAAAGACTGAAACGGAATTGCGTTTTTTTATGTGAAAAAATTGTGTTGTTTAGACTATTCCCTGATGTTACTCATTTTGGTCTATTGACAAGTATCTTACCTTAATGTAGTTTAATTACGAGTTTTGAGGTTGGCAGAAAAGAATATATGGTTTTTAAAAATCTGTTAATCTTTGTTATATAAACCATATTATGTTTGTTATTTTTCACAATAAAAACCAGGGTTTAGAAGGTATTGATAAAGATCGTATCAAATTTTCAGTTATATTGTATATATAATTTCTACTATGCGCACCGAAGAGCCTATTTTAACAATATCCGTAGCCTCAAGTTTATTGGGTCTGCACCCGAGAACATTAATGCTTTACGAAAGCGCTGGTTTTTTGAAGCCATTTCGGACCGGTACAAACAGAAGGATGTATTCTGTGAAAGATCTGGAGGAGTTGCAGTTTATAAAATTCCTGACCCATGAAAAAGGGATTAATCTGCAAGGCGTAAAAACAGTCCTGGAAGCCCTGGAAATAGGGCAGGAGCATGCAATAGACTTAAAAAAGCTTCTTTTCCCTCTGTTTGAGGCAAAACAGCTTATTTGACTTAAAAATCTGCCCCTTAAAAATGATGTTATATTGGGGGATTTTTACTGTTGGGTTTTATATAGGTATGATATTGTTCTTTATAATTTTTTCTGATAAAGAATAGCCTATACTCTTTTAACAAATATCATTCTTCCGGCCGGAACCTGTATCATACGGCTTACTTCTGTTTGAATCTGCATACCTGTAAGCTCCGCACCGTCCTCCACCACAATCATTGTTCCGTCCGGCAGATATCCTATCCCCTGTTTGGGATCTTTACCGGCATGGACAACTTTAACATTCAATCTCTCCCCGGGGATAGAAATTGTTTTCACGGCATTAGCCAGTTCGTTAACATTTAAAACAGGAACATTAGCTATGGTTGCCACCCTATTCAAATTGAAGTCTGTAGTAATAATCCTGCCATGCAGGTTTTTGGCGAGCCGCAGAAGTTTTTCATCCACATCGCCTCTTTGGGAGGATTCCTTATCCCATGTCTCAATTCTGATACCTTTTACTTTTTTGAGGTCCTCAATGATTGCAAATCCTCTTCTCCCGCGACTCCTTTTGAGATAATCAGCGCTGTCGGCAACCTGTTGGAGTTCAGATAAAACAAACGTCGGCAGCAGCACCGTACCATACAAAAAACCCGATTTGGCTATATCTAAAATCCTGCCGTCAATAATGGCAGAGGTATCCAGAAGCAGCGGCTGGTTGACTGAAACCCCTCCAACAGGCGCTTGCGGAGGAAAAGGGGCAGTGATAGAGCTTTGCCGGGGAAATCTTAAAAGCTGATCCATAATCTCAGTCATAAATCTGGTTATAAACTTATTTAACAGGGTCAGTACGTTCACAGTAATAATTCTGGCAATCTCGGTAAATAACCCGTATCCTAACAAGCCAAACCACAGGGTAATCATTACCCTGATTAAAGTATGGTTGATCGGAGGAAAATCTGGAACAACTTCAGAAAATATGAAAGCAGGCAGGGCAAAAACAAGGGCCAGAACCAGCCTTAAAATAACTTTTAATATATCGGGGTCATTAAAGGTTTTTTTAAACCCACGCCGCAACCTCGAAAATGAAAACTTGCGGATCCGCATTAAAGATAATTTCCTTTAGCAAGGGAGTAATTCAAGATTGTATAAACCTTGCTAAAAGTATTCTGCCACAAAGTGAAGCAGGTGTAAAGCAGAAGAATAAATCAAATTTACAATTTTTAATTTACAATTTACAATCAATATTCAATTTATCAATTATTAATTGTATCATTGAAAATTCACTGAAAATTGAAAATTGTTACTTGAAAATTACCTTGTTCCCAATATAATTTCCGCGTCAACTGTGTCTGAATCCTTTAAGGCAGCGGAAGAGGAAGCAGCATCGAATTGGCCGGCCAGATCGGCAACCAGCTGGTCAGCTAAAGCCTGCGCCGAAGCTTTCACCCTTACTAAGGTTTTAGTAAAAGCAGAGTTGGTGGCATTGCCGGTTTTACCTGTCTTATACCCTAATTCCTTAAGCTGAGCAGAAACCGAAGCAGCCAGCCCTGTTTTGGTAGTCCCGTTTAAAACCCTGACTGTAAATTTAGCACGATCTTCTTTACTGAGTCCGGGTACAGGTGTTGGCGCGGGGGTAGTGGTGATAACTGCCCTAGTGATTGAAGGTGATGAGGATGGTGTTTTTGAACCGGAAGGCTGGTTTTTCAGAAGATAGACTATAGCGGCAATTACTCCCAATCCAATCAGTCCTAAGATTAATATGCGTTTAGAAGATTTTTTTTCAACTTGAGATCCACGCTCGCGGTAATGAAAATTGAGCGTGGGTTTTGGTGAGTGCAGGTTAGGAATATGCAGCTGCTCCCGGGCCAGGTCATCCATTGTATCTACCGGACTATCCTCTGTATGAGCCGGGATACCAAAATTCCGGTGGATTCGTTCATCCGGTACAATCATATCCTCATCTTCCTGCCCTTCCGGACTCTCAGGTTCTTCCGGATTCTCAGGTGCTTCAAGGCTCTCAGGTTCTTCCGGATTCTCAGGTGCTTCAAGGCTCTCAGGTTCTTCCGGACTGACCTGTTCCTCCTCAAACTTGTTCTCATCATCTTTATCCACCACTACAGGCCCTTTCCTTAAAGCTTCCAGTTTTCTTGAGATATTATCATAAGCTTCATTAACCTTTTCCTCCTGTGAAGCATGCCGTCTGGGCTCTTCCTCCTCTGATGAAACTGGTTTTGTTTTTTCCAATAGCTCCCTTGCTTTCATTTTTTTAAACTCCCTATAAAAATATTATCATATTGGGGCAAGTATGCAAGCCTCCTCTAAAGATTTAGCCTGACCGGGGCCAATTACTCTAGTATACCCCAGTTTCCCCGCTTCAGCTATCCTCTTATCCAGTCCTCTGACACCCCTTAATTCCCCCAAAAGCCCTATTTCCCCTAAAAAGACTGTTTCCGGGTTGATTGTTTTATTTTTATAGGAAGAGATTATCGCCATGCAAATCCCCAAGTCGCAAGCCGGTTCATCCGCTCTGATACCGCCTGTAATATTTACAAAAATATCCTGGTCAAAAAGATGTAAACCCAATCTTTTAGACAACACTGCTGTCAAAAGCATCAATCTATTATTATCTATGCCGTTCGCTACTCTTCTTGGTACTGCTAAATTGCTTTTGACAACCAGCGCCTGGATTTCTATCAGGATTGGCCTAAGTCCTGTAATTGTAGATACAACTACTGACCCCGGAGCATTAACTTTCTGGCTGAGAAATATTTTAGAAGGGTTTTTAACTTCAACCATTCCCCCCTCCCCCATATCAAATATCCCGATCTCGGAAGTAGAACCAAACCTGTTTTTATTCCCCCGTAAAATCCGGAGCTCGTTTTCAGGATCCCCCTCAAGAGAGAGGACCACATCAACCAGGTGTTCCAGGGTCTTAGGACCTGCCACTGTACCCTCTTTGGTAACATGCCCCACTATAAATATCGGGATATGATTTATCTTTGCAACCCTTTGCAGCCTGTGTGCACACTCTCTAACCTGCCCTATTGAACCGGCAGCTGATTGAAGATCAGTAGTTTGTATGGTCTGGATTGAATCAACTATCACAAGTTTATATTTAGCACTTCCTATAACCTGAGTGATAATATCAATATCTACCTCGTTTAAAACTGCCAAGTCTGCTTTTTGTTTAATCCTGTTCGCACGGATTTTTATCTGGTGGGCTGATTCTTCGCCGGAGACATAAAGAACCTGGTTAAGGTTTAGTGCCAACTGGGTCAGCAGAGTACTTTTTCCTATCCCGGGATCACCAGAGATTAAAACCAGAGCTCCCGGGACTATCCCACCTCCCAGCACCCTATCAAATTCAGATATACCAGTGCTCAACCTATCATAATATTCTTTTTGTACATCAGCCAAATTTATAATGGAAGCTCTTCCAAAGCTACCATACTTTTGCCTTTTGCCTTGCTTGTCCCGAGTCTTTCCGAGGGATGACTTTTGACTTTCTTCCACTTCCTCTACCAGCGAATTCCATGCCTGACACTGCGGGCATCTGCCTAAAAACTGAGGCGACTGATACCCGCATTGCTGGCAAACATAGATGGATGTTGTCTTATGCATCTGGAAACCAGAGTTTAATCTCTTTTTTAGCCTCTTCAGAGGTACCTGAAGCATGAATTAAATTTTTCACTGGTCTTTTTTCACGGTTTGCTTCCCGTATTGAATCCTCCCCTAAGTCACCCCTGATGGTTCCTTTGTCTGCAGTTTTGGGGTCTGTGTATCCTGTAATTTTGCGGACTCTGGCTATAGCATCATCCCCTTCCAAAACTATCGCGACAATAGGACCAGATGTAATATACTCCCTCAAAGCTCTGACTATCATCCTCCCGTGTTCTTTAAAATCACTAATTTCTTCCCCGGCAGCAGCGCTTTTCTTACCTAATGAGGTCATATACTCATCTTCTTCCGGGTAATGCTTGCCTACTATATCCTTATTGGCCCTCAAAAATTTCATATCAATCACACTCAAACCAGCACTTTCATATCTTTTAATGATCTCACCTATCAGGCTTCTTTTAACTCCATCAGGTTTGATTAGGACTAATGTTTGTTCAATCATTTGATCTCCACATCTTCAATATTGTAACTGCTGTCATCAAAGATATCAACCATGACAAATCTGGGCTGCTGCGGGTTGCGGCTTGAAGTAACTGCCCCAACTGCCGTCATCTTTAAACTGTTTGAGGGTTGGGTATACCTTGAGAAAAAATGCGTATCCCCTGCAATAATCTCTGCCACTCCGTTTTTTGCCAAGATGCTTGTGAGGTGTTCTACCTGATCTTTAAGTTTCGGGTTGACTTTACCCATGACATGGTCTGATGAGGGATGATATAGCGGGATAGAGGTGAGTGCAAATGTCAGCCTACCCGGCTGAAGTTTATTTGCCTCAAGCTCTTCACCCAGCCAGTTTAATTCTAATGCATCTACTCCAAAGTAGTTGTCACTATTATAAAATATAATTACTCTGATATTTTGATATGAAAAGGCCTGATAAGGTGTACCAAACACCTGTTTAAAATT
>CAZFVS010000037.1:6449-9170 GCA_964522265.1 uncultured Gammaproteobacteria bacterium
CAGCCAACTGTTTATTCCTGGCATCCCAAAGATCATGATCCCCTGCTGTAACATAATAAGGCAGCCCAGCTATATCAAACTCCTGCTTTGTAGCTCGTAACTCTTCTACTGTACCTACATCCGAAAAATCACCCAACCCGACAATGAATTTGGCCCCTGCCAGTTTTGCCTGCTGCAGTGCTTTTGACAGGTTTTGAATATCAGTGTGTGAATCAGATATAACGGCAAATTTAAACTGAACTGCCGGGTTTGAGGTAGGAGTGGTATTGAAATTTTTTAATATATTATTTTCCTTCGGAATTTTAAAACCAGGATTAAAAGAGAGCAGGCCCGAGATAATTTTGTAAGTAAAATCGCTTGTAAAAATCTGTTTAACCGATTTAGGGTCCATTTTTAAGGGGTCAAACCCTGAAAAAGCCCTGTAGGCTTGAAAAAGACCCATAGCCAACAGGGTTATCATAGTAAGAGATAAAAGGATACGGAAAATACCAAATACTCCTCCGCTGTTTTTGGGGCGCTCCTTTTTTCTGAAAAACATAGATACTTTTTAATGAATTTTATTTAAGATTAACACCAAACAAATTAGGCTGGGAAGCTGTGGCAGTTGGGAGTGAGGAAACAATCACCAGCCTGGATGAATCGGGCCAGGGGAAAACTGAATCAGTATCAAAATTTCCGGCAAAAATTTCCGACTTATTAGATCCGTCATATTCAATAATTGAAATCTTAGCAGCAGTCTGGTTTTGTCCGCTCTCTACTATTATCAGGTGTTCTGAGTCTGGAAGCCAGATATATTTTTGGTATTCCGCCAGATTGTAGCTTTTTTTGGTGCTAAGATCGACAATCCTGAAATCTTTTTTGCCATCCTCAGAATATAACATTTTGGTTTCATCAGGCGACCATTTAAGCACTGCTGCGCCGGATGCGGTGTTTCTCAAACTCAGATCTCTGATCAACTGAAGCCGGGTCTGCTCTTGAACTTTTTCATCCTCATCCCAGGTTTTAATCTTGGATCCGACAGTTGCTGTGATATCCCTTGGAGGGTCATTGAGCTTATCCATATCAAGAAGCAAACTCCGGTCAGGCAGGATGACTAAGACCTGATTTGAATCCGGAGCAAAACGCAGAGCAGCTTTCGTAAAGTCAATCCCGGAGATAGAGTAAGCTATCTGGTGCGGTTCCCCGCTGCGTGCAAATGCTATCTGTTTTTCCGACATCTGCCAGGCCCAAATTCCGCTTTTCTTATCATGGAGCAAAGAACCGTCATTAGAGTCAGACGGTTTGACAACATAGACCAGCGTCTGCCCGTCCGGTGAGAGTGAAACATTTTCTACGCCGGCGTAAGTCAGGGGGTAAGTTGAGGGGATCGCCGGAAAAAGGGTAGCTTTAACCTCGCTTACCAAACCCATTTTAACCTCTACTTCCTTCTCCCAGGAGATAAATCTCTCTTTGACAATTTTCACCCGGTATTTTTTAGGCGGTAACGAGTTGATGTTGGTGTTGGTAGCTGAAGTAAGATGTCCGTCAAGATATACGGAAGCCTGATCCGGTACTGAGATAATTGATAATATGCCTGTCCCTGAAACTGTACCGGTAGTTGGAGATAGCCGGTAACCTTTAGCCAGGAAAATTGCCACCGACGCTGCGGTGCCTATAACAAACAGCGTAAGCAGTGTTATTAAAAAACGCCTGTTCATATCTTTATTGTACAACAATAATCAATTTCCCACCAATTTCGCCAATATTATAAGCCTGTTAGCCAGCGTTCCGGGAGGATCGCATGTTTGCATGGTCAAAACCGGTTTATCATAACGGTTGGTTAAAAAACTTATATCGTTGGGCTTAACTATTTTTTTGTCAAAAACTTCATAATCGAATCTCCTGCCCTGATAGAAAATGATAACCCTGTCTCCGGCAACGAGTTCACGCAAAAGATAAAAAACCGCATTAAAGCGTATTATATTCCAGGGGGCATCGGCAGAATGGGAAAAGATAAACAAATTGCCGTTTTCTCCGGGTTTTGTTGAACCTTTGGCTTCTGCAACCCCAACCTGCAAAGCCCGGACATATTCCCGCTCAACGTTGGGATCAACATCCGCCACCACTTTTGCATTCGCGTTGATTTTTTCTATCACTATCCCGTATTCAGTACTAAGAGGCTGAATTATTTTTTCAGTCGGGGCGTTTAGTTGCCCAAACCCAATCCCACCGCCGCCAGCAGCAGCGGATGGCTGCGGCTGGTTTTCAGGGCTTGGAACAGTAGGTTGTATAACATATCTTACATTAAAAAATTTATTATACCTGTAGGCGATTTCTGTTGAGGCTACTGGTCCAAATTCAAAAACCAGGGCGGAAAACCCCACAATAATAAAAAAATAGGCTATGGATCTAACAAGAAATGTTCTAAAATTTTTCACTTTTAGCTTTTTTATGCGGCCCCGGCGGGAGTCGAACCCACAATCTTACGCTTAGGACGCGTCTGCACTATCCATTGTGCTACGAGGCCAATAAATATATTGTAGCATTTTTGTGCCTCAAATGGGGTATAATTACATTTGCGGGGTGTAGTTCATCGGGTCCTGCACGAAGTGCGGACGGGAGTCTAAATGACTCCCGGGAAGACCGCTTTCCTGCGAAGCAGGAATTAGGTTTGTTATTGTTAAGTTGCGGGGTGTAGGTCATCGGTAGACCGCTCGGTTCGGGTCCGAGAGGCAGAGAGTT
>CAZFVS010000038.1:0-9067 GCA_964522265.1 uncultured Gammaproteobacteria bacterium
CAGATATTAAAAATATACCTGAAGAATAAATTTTTGTAAAGCGCCAATCTTTTACTCTTATGTTGAGCAGCAAAAATCTAACACCTATTTTACTGTCTTTGTTCTTCTTCATTTTATACTCAAACCACACCATATACCGACACTTATCTTTTAAATCCCACGCTTTCGATTTAGGTATTAATGTAAATACTACCTATCTATACAGTCAACACCTGCTTCCATACAGCTCCCTCAAACATATGCTTCACCCCGCAGACCATTTTGGTTTTCTCCTGGCTCTTCTGGCTCCAATCCACGCTGTTTTTCCGGTTCCGATTACGCTGCTTATAATCCAGGCCGGCTTTGTCAGTTTCAGCGCTATTTTTATCTACCTGATTGCTCAAAACAAACTTCAAAATAATCTATTCAGTTTTTTAATTACTCTGGCTTTTTTAGCTTACCCTGGCATACAATCTGCCATTGATTTTGACTTTCACCTGGCAACAATTTCAATCCTGCCTTTAACACTGATTCTTTATAGCTGGTATTTTAAAAAATGGCGTTTGTATTGGGTAGTACTGGTTCTTAGCCTGATTTTTAAAGATGACATTCCCTTGTTTATCTTTGGTTTGGGTATTTATCAAATTTTTGCAGGGGAGAAAAAAGCAGGTTTCACAACTTCACTTTTTGGTCTGGTTAGTTTTTATGTTATCAAGTTTATATTGATGCCGTTTTTCTGGAAAGGCGCTTCTGAATTTTATATCTCCAGTTCTATTTTACCGCTCAGTAATCCTTTGGAAATACCAATCTTATTGTATTACCGCCCAAATTTACTGGCAGATATCATTTTCAATTCGCCAATTAAATTACAGACCTTGGACTATATATACCGCAGTTTTGCTTTTTTACCACTCCTGTCTCCTTTAAATTGGCTTACTGCTTTTGCTCATATCTATCTGCGTTTTTCCTCTACTCAACCGCATTTTTGGGGAACCGCATTCCATTACAATGCCAACATCGCTCCTTTTTTGGCTGTCAGCTCTATACTGGCGATAGATAAATTCCATCTTACAAACAAAGCCTTTCCCCTGCTCTTGATCTTTTTTCTATTCACAGGCGGTTTGTCTGGTAACCTGTCTCCACAATCAATGCTACGGAATTCCGTCAATCTTTCTGCTCAAAACCTTAAAAAATTTTCTTATATTGTAAAATCCCTCAAAACAATCCCCAAAGACGCAGCTGTCTCTGCCCAATCGCCCCTCGTACCTCACCTGTCGAATAGGGAGAAAATTTACCTTTTTCCTGAGGTGTACGATGCCCAATACGTTATATTGAGCTCATCGCTCAGCCATTACCCTTTAAATTATCCGGAATTTACCAGTAAACTGGCTGCCTTCAAAAAATCAAAATCATGGAAACTGGATTTACAAACAAAAACCCTTTATATTTTTAAAAGGGTTGAGTAATATTTAATACCCTGAAGTCAAAAATGATTCTGTGGCTCTGGTTTCTCTGACTGCAGTGATTTTAACTGCACCGGGAACCATAACCTCCCTTTGGATCTGCTCCCCAATGTCATGCACCAACTTTGGCAACTCTTCGTCAGAAACTTTTTCCGGAATAACTATCACTCTTACCTCTCTTCCTGCTTGGACTGCAAAAGCTTTATCGACCCCGTCAAAAGCAGTAGCGATCCTTTCAATATCTTCCAGCCTTTTTATATAATCCTGAACATTTTCATGTCTTGCCCCGGGCCTACCGCCCGATATTGCATCAGAGGTAGCAACAATTACCGACTCAACAGAGGAGAATGGCTTATCTTCATGGTGCTCTGCAATGCAGTTTATAACCTCCTCCGGGATACCGAACTGTTTGCAGAAAGCTACACCCTTATCAACATGCGTCCCCTCATCACCTTCAGAAACAACTTTACCAATATCATGCAATAAACACCCCAGCCTGACAATATTGATATCCGCACCGATCTGACGGGCTAACTCGACCCCGATTCTGACAAGCTCTAATGAATGTTGGATTAAGTTTTGCCCGAAAGAAAACCTGTACTTAAAACGGCCAAGAATACAAATAACATCTTTCGGTAAATTATAAACCCCGGCATCAAACACCAGCTGTTCCCCAGCTTGACAGATAATTTTTTCAATCTCCTCTCTGGTTTTTTCAACAATCTCTTCTATCCTCTGCGGCTGGATCCTTCCGTCTGCAATCAACTTTTCCAGTGCAACTTTGGCTATCTCCCGCCTGATAGGATCAAATGAGGATATAGTCAAAGTATTCGGACTTTCATCATCCATTAAAACATCCACACCTGTACTTTGTTCAAAAGTTTTTATGTTCCTTCCCTCTTTCCCGATAATCCTACCCTTCATCTCCTCGTCTTCCAGTGTAAAAGTTGAAGTTGTAAATTCCGATATTACATCAGTGACCCCATGATACATGGCATCAGCTAAAATCTGTTTGGCCCTCTGGTCTGCCTGAAGTTTAATCGTATCTTCAGCCTCTTTAATTCTTTTGGCAATCTCTCCGGCCAACTCTTTTTCCAGGTTCTCAAGCAAGATCTTTTTTGCCTCTTCTCCTGAAAGCTGAGTTACCCTCTCTAACTTCTCTATCAGATCTTTCCGAGCTTTTTCCACCCTCATCAAACTTTCTTCCGCATTTTTAATCTTCTCAGCTAAAATTCTCTCCCTTTCCTCTAAAATGCCCTCTCTTTTTGCCAGCCTCTCGGCAGTGAGTTCATCAAACTGGTCTGTAGATGTGTTTGTTGATACTGGTCCGAAATTTTTTTTCATAAGGGTGTCATTTTAATTCCTCTCTTAAGAATCCGACAAAAGCCTGCTCCGGTTATTTGGAGCCTGAGGGGTTATTTTGAATTGTAGTTTCCACCAAATCCATAAAATTTCCTCAAAATTCTTTAACTACTATGAGGCATTATAACCCCTTTGCGATGACTTTTCAACTACCTTTTTTGCAACCTCATATTCAAACCCTCTTCTCATTAAAAACCCTATTGCTTTTTTTTTAAACTCCAATTTGGGTAAATTTTCCCAAACTTTAGCCTTTTTTTCCAATAATTTTTCTGCTGTCTCTTTTTCATTCTTAACACCTAGCTTAATATTTTCAATAATTTCCCGGTCAATGCCTTTGCTGGAAAGCTCTGACTGGATCATCCTCCAACCTTTTTTCTTGCTTCTTGCCTCCACCCATTCTTCTGCAAACCTCTCATCACTCACTATCCCTTTTTGTTTTAAATTCTCCACTAATTGCTCAATTATTAATTCACTAATTTCTTCTCCTTTTTTTACTTTTTCCTTTTTACTTTTTACTTTTAAATAGTCCCTTACTTCCTTCTCGCTCCTCATTCTTATACCAAACCATCTGTACATCCTACTCATCAACTTACCAACTTCCGTCTCCATTAAAATTTTATCCAGGTCAGACTGGCTGATCTCTTTTCCTACTACCAGCCGAAATTTCACCACGCTGTCTTCATCCGCCCCAAACCCAAATTCCCCATTTAAAAAAATATTAAATCGTTTGGGATTTTTTTTCTGCGGTTCTATCTGGGTAATTTTCACAAAAAGGATTTATCGAGAAAAACCAACTACTATATCTAACATTTCCTGATCGGCACCAGGACCGACTACCGCATCTTTTATTCTTTCATAACATCTTTTGTTATGGAACTTTGCGCATAATAATGCATCTAGCCTTCGTTGCACTTCTTCAAGTGAAGGTTTTTCTAACTCCTCTAAAGATTTCGGGAGATTTTCCTGTTCTTTTGACATAGATTGAATCTTTCGGATTTTCCTTAAGCCACAATCCTTTTCGCCTCTATTTTTTTAAGCCTTTCCTCATAATTATTCAGTTGGGTAGCATCATTATCCAATCTTCTGTTTATGTTATCTAACTTCGCATCTATTTTACTAAACCCGCCGCCCATCTGCTCCTCAAGCTCTTCCAAGCTGGGGACTACTAATTCCATGAAACCTTGGTTAAACAGTGGGATAAATCTTTCATCAAATTTTTCGTCAATCGTTTTTTCTAACTTTTTTTCCTGTTCATCAAACCTTTGGTTGATCCTCACTTCCTGTTCATCAAACCTTTGGTTGATCCTCACTTCCTGTTCATCAAACCTCGCACCGATCCCTTTCTCCTGATCTGCAAACTTTTTATTTAGGCTTTCTTCTATCTTTCTGGTAATGTATTGTATCTGTTTATCATCCATACTTATGTATTATACAGCTTCTTCTACTGCAGCAGCACCGTTATCTTCTTCCTCACCTACCACCAAGGGTTCTTTGCCTTCCTTTTGCTTGCTCCAGACACCTCTAATCTCTTTTTCTAATTTTTCCGCCTCTTTGGGGTTTTCCTTAAGCCATGAAACTGCTGCAGGCCTGCCCTGACCAAGCATGGTTTCACCCCATCTGATAAATGCCCCGGATTTTGTTAAAATCCCCAGCTCTATCCCAATATCCAAAAGCTCCCCTTCATGGGAAACCCCATCCTCATCCATATCAAATTCCGCAATCCTAAATGGGGGGGCAACTTTATTTTTTACAACTTTCACCCGGTGCCTGGACCCCACTACCATATCTCCGCTTTTTATATTCTCAATCTTGCGGACATCCAGGCGGATTGAAGCATAAAATTTCAAGGCCTGGCCGCCGGTAGTGGTTTCCGGATTTCCAAACATGACGCCGATTTTTTGCCTTAATTGGTTGGTAAACATAACAATCGTATTGGTATTGGAAATCGCCCCGGTCAATTTCCTTAAAGCCTGTGACATGAGCCTTGCCTGCATTCCCATCACCGCATCCCCCATCTCTCCCTCAATTTCCGCTTTTGGCACGAGTGCTGCCACTGAATCAATTACAATCACATCAATCCCGCCTGAGCGGATCAGCGTATCAGCTATCTCCAGGGCCTGCTCCCCGGTATCCGGCTGGGAGATTAACAGTTCGTCTAAATTCACCCCAATTTTTTGGGCCCTTTGGGGGTCAAGCGCGTGTTCTGCATCTATAAATGCCGCCACCCCGCCTTTTTTTTGAGCTTGGGCAATAACATGCAAACAGACAGTAGTTTTTCCTGAAGCTTCCGGCCCGAAGATCTCTACAATCCTGCCTTTTGGAATCCCACCAATACCAAGAGCCAAATCCAAGGCTATGGAACCTGTAGAGATAGTCTCCGTTGTCAGTTTTTCCGCTCTCTCCCCCAGGCGCATGATCGAACCTGTACCATATTGTTTTTGGATCTGGGCCATCGCTGCCATGATTGCAGCCTTTTTACCGTCAAGAGCATTTGAGACAGCTGCATTTTTGTCAATACCGTTGGGAAGTTTCGCCATATATTAGGGATTATACATAGAAGTTTCTGTTTGGCAAGAGGGCAAAAATTGAGGGCAAAAATTAATGTAAAACCGCAGTTTGTATTTAATGCAGTTCTGCAATGATCTTCTCAGCCCATGTTATCAAATCAGCATCCTTCTCTTTATCCGCTAATTTGATAAAACGGCGGTATGCCTTAACTGATTCCTCTTTGCGACCAAGATCATAGAGGGCACTGCCCAATCCGTAGTAAGGATTGGCATGCTTGGGGTCAAGGGCTATTGCCTGGCGGTATGCCTCAATCGCTTCTTCGTCGCGGTCAAGATTGAGAAGACTGTTACCCAAACCATCGTAAGGATAGATATACTTGGGGTCAAGGGCTATTGCCTGGCGGTATGCCTCAATCGCTTCCTTAAAATTGCCTAGCTCGTAGAAAACACTACCCATATTGTTTAGTATTTGAATTTGCTGGCCATATTCCGGCTCAAATACCGTTACATATTGCCTCTGTTCTTCCCTAACCCATTTTAACTTATTTCTGTAGTTTCCACTTTTAATATCAAACATTAAACCCTCAGGCTGAGGATTGCGGCTAAATTCCACAATGTCTGAAACAGTAAGCGGCGAGCCATCTTTGTTGTTTCCTGCGATGATCTCATCGGTTAAATCCTCGTTAAATTTTGCATTGAGCATATCCCGCCACTCTACTTGTCCATCACTGGTTACCAACAATAAAATAGAGTGCTCCGGCACATCGCCAACCAAATAATGGAGTCCTGCCTCCTTCATCAGTGCACCTCCGAGGGAAGAGGCTCCCACGCAGTTTATATACTGGTTTACCACCATTTTCGATGGGTTGTTTGCGAGTAATTTATATGGAAAACTACTTACCGCTATTTGGATCTTGTCAGCAATCTCCCGCTCTTTGACACTGATCTCAGCAGTATTTCCCCAATAGCGGATATCTTCCAGCTCGGTTTTGAGCTGGTCGATCCGCAAAGCTTCCCGAAGTGTCTTTTCTCCATTGTCCCAATGAAGATAGACACTTTTAACCCATCCGGGTAAAGTATCAAAAGGCATATTTTTTTGCAGCAGCTCCATGCCGCGGCGGAAAATTGACCCAATCAGTTCTGTTTTGGGTGTTTCAATTTTTTTAATCATGGCCCGTTCAACCTTCTTGAGAAATGCCGAGTGGATAGGCGTATCACTTTGCCTACTGCGGTCAGTTTCCCTTCTCAATTCAAAAGCTTTTTCTGCAATGCGGAAAAACTGGGCCAGCGTCTTCCGCCGCTCTGTTTCATACAACTCATCTTTTTTGGCAGGATTACTTATACTTAATTTTTCAGCCCGTGCTTGACGTGACTTATACAAATTATCTCCTGCGAGAAAACGGTCAACCTCCTCGGTTTCCGAAGGGATATTGCTGGCCTCTATGCTTTCAAACACTGTAGGTTTTTCCAGCCTTTTACCTATCATCAGCAATTGCCCATAATCATAAAATTCTTCAGCCAGGGCACGGGCAATTGCTTTGCCTTGGTCAATTGCATCCAATCTTTTTGCAATGTACACGCCGGCGTTTTGAAAGGTTTTTCCCAAAGCAAAAATTTTATCTCTTCTCTCTTCTTGCCGCTCTGGTTTGGCCGCGAAGGTATCATGATCAACCGCTTCCATCACTCCCACCATCTCCCAAAGCTTTAAATCTTTGGGCAGATACAATGTATGTTGACCATCCAATCGTTTTGCCAAAATACTATTTTTTCCTCTCTGTTCCCAAATCTGGCGGCTGACCATCCGCGGAACAATAGAATCATTAATCCTGCACCATCTTGCAAAAAAGGCTTGAACAGCATAACTTTCAAAAGGAGTTTGTTCAATAACAGGCTGTATCTCAAATGTGGGTTGTTCGTCAAGATAATCCATACAGTATCCTTGTCACACCCGGGGGGTGTGAGGGCTAGAAGTATTCGAAGGTATTTCAACACTGGGTTCATCTTGCAAGGTTTCGGTGCTGGTAGGAATATCCATTGACTAATTTATTATAGCGCTCGCTATTAAAAACACAATGGCTTTTGGAAGGAGTCCTTCGGCCACCTTCCAGGTGGGCCTTGACTCCTGGAAGGTGGTGCTTGCTGGAATAAACTGAATTATTACAGCTTAAACAGTTGACAAAATATACCTCATACGTTTTATACAAAGATTTTTCTTTAGATGAAATATTTACCCTTGATGATGATTTTAAAAAGATGCGAATTAATACATCTTAGATTCATTTTCTGTCAAAGACCTTGAGCAAGCGAAACGGGTCGAAAGGTCGACCTTTTTAAAGAAATTCGCACTCAATTTAAGTTACTTCGGTAATCCCGCTGCGCTTCGCGGGCCATCGTTGTCCGCTCAGCCTTCGGCCGAAGCTCTAAAACTGTCGGCTCGAACATTCAAGAAAAATTCTTCGACTTCGCTCAGAACCTACGGAACGCGAAAATTTTTAATACACCCTTCGCCAAAGGCGAGGCAAAGAACTTTTCAAAAATTGATTTGAATTGATAATTGATCATATTGAGAACTTTCTAAGTTTGTGTTGAAACATTTATTCAAAAGCCGATGCCTTATAGTAAAATGCTCGTTGCAAATAGTAATTAATCTTGTTATGATAAAAATATTATGGTCGGTGAAGAAACACTATCATTGCAAGATGTAATGGATGCGGCTGATAGAGCCAGGAGAGCTAGTTTGCCCCCTCATGAAAGAATCCGTCCTGTTGAAGGAGGAGACTTTTTAAGTATGGAGGGAGTAACTGCTGTTCATGATGAAGACGCTAAAGAAAGATACGATCAGGCAGTCGCAAACCATAATTATTCTGATCAGCAAATGGATGAAATTCAAGTGGGCAAACCAAACCCAGAATATATTAGTAGCTATAACTCTATGAATGGTGCGCTAACTTATTATGATGAGCGTGGAGTAATGCATGTGGGATACAGAACTGAAGAAAATGTGCAGGCCTTAAGAGCGGCTGGTTATGAAATGGATACTAGGATGCCAGTTTTGCTTAGCGCAGAAGCGGTTATTAATGATCCGAAATTAAATCAACAGTACAAAGACATGATTGAAAGAGGGAGGGAAAAGGCCAAGAAGGAAAGAATTGAAAAGCATCTTGTTGAGTATAGGAAGGCAGCTGAAGAAAAGGGTATAAAACCTATTGAAGGAGGGTCATTTATGATGGTTGATGGAGTCTCCTATGAGTATAGCGGAATGCATGAAGACGATATGGTGATTCCTGTAAATACTGATAGTTATAATCCATCACGAACTAGAGAACAGGTTGGAACTTTTGGTGCTAATAATAGTACAATTGCCTTTATAGATGGAGAAGGACATATGAATATAGGTCATGATACAAAGGAGAATAGAAGTGCATTACAACGTTCTGGGTATAAATGGGATAGTAATTTAGGAGTCCCTTTTTCAAATGGTGAAGAGCCAACAGACCAGCAAATTAGACAACAATACCAACAGTTACGCCAAAGAGGTTGACAGGTACCTGTCAGATTAAATAAAGCGAAGGAGAAGAGGGGAGAAAATACACCCAATTTTCACTGCGTTCAAATTGCCGAACCGCTCTTCGAGCTTAGATCAATTCTCAATCCTCCCGCATTGTTTCAGATTCTGGTACTTCGTACCAGTCCTGAACCAAGTCGGGGAGGGGAGAATCGAACTCCCGATGCCGCACCCCCAGCGCGGCGTGTTAC
>CAZFVS010000039.1:0-8816 GCA_964522265.1 uncultured Gammaproteobacteria bacterium
TTATCGACAGGGTTGCTGGTATCCCGTCCTTCAAAATTAGTCATATCCAAGGGGTCAAAAGTTACCCCTATTGCTTTCCCTCCGCCTTCATGAACTCCCAGCGTTGCAGCTTTCATAGTCCCCGGCCCTCCACCGTTAACCACTGCATACCCTGCTAGTCCAAGTTCCCGGCATACTTCAAACACCTCCCTATAAAGCTTTTGGTTTTCCAAAACGTCAGCGTAGCCAAAAACAGTGACATATTGGATAGTAGCCGCTTTTTCAGCTACTAACTTTTTCCCAAATCTTTTCAAGATTTGCATCTATATCTCCTTTCAGCAGAAATGACCCAACAACCAAAAAATCTGCTCCCGCCTCGACCAATAATTTAGCGTTTTCGTCTTTAACTGATCCGTCAACACCAATCTTTAAATCTTTATTTTTCGAGCGGAGCCGGGAAGTTTCCTTTATCTTTTCTAAAACTTCTGTCTTAAAAGGATTTCCTTGAAATCCCGGTGTAATCGACATCAAAAGGACTCTGTCTATTTTATCTACAAAGGGGTTTAATTTTTCAACTGGTGTTTCAATATTTAATGCTAAACCCAATTCCATACCTTTACTGTTGATTGACTCAATACATTCATTGATATCATCTGCTGCTTCTAAGTGGAAAAATACTCTTTTAAAACCTAGCTCTGCTAATTTATCTATCCATCCTAAAGGATGCAAAACCATAAGATGGGCTTCTTTTTGTAAATCCGTCTCGTATTTTGCTGTAACTCCAGGTGTGATGCTTCTGTTTGGGACAAATAAATTATCCATGAAATCAATATGCACCCAGCCCATCTTTAATGACTCTGAATCAGAGTATCTTTTGATATCCCGTTTGAAATCCGGTTCGGTCGTGGAAAGTATTGCAGGAATAATCTGGATCATCTCTTTTGTCACTTAATTTTCTTCTTCTGCTTTCCTCATTTTTTCCAGCCTTCTCACATGCCGTTCTTCTCCGCTGAATTCTGTCTGCAAAAAGACTTTAATGATCTCATATGCGCTTTCCTCGTCCAAAATATCCGTAGGCAGTGATAAAACATTGGCATTTTCATGCTCCCTGGCCTGCACAGCCCTCTTTGTATCCTGAACCAGGGCAGACCTTATCCCTTTTATCTTATTGGCAACCATATCCATACCTGCACCTGAACCGCAAAACAAAACCCCCCGATTCGCGGTACTGTTTTTAGTGGCTTTTGCCACATCTTTGGCAAAATCAACATAATCATCCTGGGGGTCTAAATGGTCATTCCCCAAATCTGTCACCTCCAACCCATCATCAATCAGGCGCTTCTTCAAACGCTCTTTCAAATCATACCCTCTGTGATCTGCCCCTATAAAAATCATTTGTTGCTCTCGACTACGCCCGAACAATATTTTTTCTTCGACCATAAGCGGAGAAGTACACTCTTATTGTAAAGAGAAATACATTCTCATTGTAAATTGTAAATTGTAAATTGTAAATTGCCCTATTTTGTCATAGATGATCACAGTTGACGGTTTTCAACCCCAATGATATAAGTATTGATGCTTGCTGTAAAGTAAGTTTGCGAGAATCCCCGCTTCGTGCGGGGTTTTTCGTTTCAAAATCTTATTTTCCCAAGTATAAGTTTAACTATCCCGTAAACCATAAAATCAAGCATGATTGGCACTGCCAAAAAAACATCTGCTTTTTGTATCTGTACCTCATATTTTATTAGGAACTCTCCAATCCAAACAAATATCGTATCGAATTTAAGAAGATACAAAGCTGCAAAAAGCCCGATTATTAAAAACCCCGCCTCTAGAGTCCCCTCAAGGTCTTTTTTACTGGAAAACATGGTGTTTGCAGCTTCAAAAAGGATATAAAAAAGGACCAGAAAAATCCAGAATTGAACCTCTAAACTGGTGCTTAAATAATACAGCACACCGATAATGATGCTTATTCCAAAAAGCACAGGCGCCACACCAATTAAGGCTCTTCTGAAAGGGTCGGTCTTACCAATTTCTGCACTGCCCAATTTTACTCCGTTTTCCCTGATCTCAGGTATAAGCTCAAAATTCCCCACCGGGACCAGTAGCGCCCCTGCGGTCAAAACATGGGCCAGCTCATGGATCAGGGTCCCGGGCAAGAACAAAAAAGCCAGCAAGTGAACAGTTGCACGGTGGCTTTTAGTCAGATGGTAAAAAAGCCTGGCTAAAGCCCTGATCAACAGCTTTGAACAAAAATATAAAGAGATTACTTCTATCAGAAAAAGCAACAAAAAAATCATGCGCCAGGTGGAGGCTGAAGCGTCCCCAAATAGACTCCCTTAAATTCCAGAAGCGCATTTGCTAAAAAGTTTGTAAAGTCCGGAATATGCCCTGCTACAAATTCCTGAATCTCCTGTGCCTCTTTCCTCTCTTTGAGCATACTTTCAAATGATGAAACATCTTCATCAGATAAAGCGGCAACAATTTTGGCTGTAAGAAAATTATCAACTCTTGTTAAAAGGTCTTTTTTTAACTCACCTCTTACTTCCTCAGTTAAGTCAGGAAACCCTTTCTCCTCAATCAACTTATCCACAAAATCATCCATTTTTCGGTTATCCATATCTTATCTTATGTTAGGTTACCTCAAATGCAGTGTCAATAGTTGCGTTAACAATAATAACATGAAATACTATAAATATGGAAAGCGAATCTGATCAGGTTAGCAAAAATGCTGTAGAAAGTACTGAAAAACAGCTTGAAAAACAAGCTACCAGACGACAAATCATTCATGCATTTGAAAGTAGTTTCATTCTTTTAGATAGTTATATCTCCGATCCTAAAATACAAGCTACTGATGAGGAGCGGAAAGATTTCGCATTTATTACACAAGCAAGGGGTAGAACTGACCTTAGAAAAGGCAGGGATACATACCAAAACAAGTTTTTTGGCACGATTGGTGAGGTTTATGAAGAAGGCGAAGGCATTCCTGTTGAAAAGCTGATCGCTTTTTTAAGAAGACAAGCTGAAACAACCAGAGATCCGGCAGCAAGAAAACGCCATTTGAAAAATGCCCAAATTTTAGAAGACAACAGTAGGTTATTTTATGATATCCACTCATCAATGGAACCTGAAGCCATGACTGCCAGGGAAATGCAGGAAGCGCAACAATTTTCAGGCGATTTAGATCAAGCAAAAGAGGTTTTGCGAAACAGGCGCGAGCTTTGGCCCCCTCCTGCAGTCCACCAACCCCCACAACCTAAAGGCCCGGAGCTTACTATCGGGCTTGTAGCAGGCAAACAGAGAGTAGAACATGCAGAAGAAGGCGGAAAAAGCCAGGAAGAAATGGAGGTTCTAGAAGAACGGGCGCGTGAGATCGCCAGATTGCAGATGACAGAAGACAGGACTAAGTGGGAAGGCAGGTTTTCATTCATCAGACAATTTATTCCCAGGCTTTGGAAATCTACCATTGGTGAAGTTGCTACTTACAATAAAGAAAAAAACCATGCAATCAAGTTACTCGCAGAATCAGGAGTCCAGATGACCACCCTGCCTCATAGTTTTATGGAACAGGTTGACTCTTTAGCCCGCCAGAATATCGCCAGAAGCAGAAGCGGTATTAGACAACGCGTTTGGGGAGCAGTCAGGGACATATTCCATGAAGCCACCTTTACCGAGAAAGGCCTCCATCAAGAACGGCTCAATATCATCAGACAACTCCGTCAGGCGGCTAACCGCATTAATGAACCCGACCAGCAGGATTTCTTAAAAAACCATTCTTTAGGTAAGCAATTTATAGACATTCTAAACGGTGATTATCAGGCATCGGAAGCTCTGGCAAAAAGAGTCAACAGTGAATATGGCGACGAGCTAATCCATAAAACCATAGGGGAAAAAAGAGGCCAGGAAGCTACAAGGCTGGAAGGGCCGATTGCTGATTTTTTTAAAAACGATATTATCACTCCGCTCTTGCAGGAAGGCCTGGCAAAAGGCGCTATCAGCGAAGGTACAATTCTGCAGGCCAGAGAAAAAATGCAGGAATTTTTCTTTTCCGAAAGATTTATCAGCTGGTATAATGACCCCAAAAACCAGGAAATCCGCGACAGCTTAAATCTTTCGTTAAGTTACGGTTCAGACTTAATCCCTTTGATCCAGGAAGTTATTTTACCGCAGGTTCTTCAGGCCAAAGAACATCTGAAAAGTACGAAAGATTTGAAAAATTACATCAAAAAAATGGTCCTTAAGGTAAATGTAGGAACTTTGGAAGCCGGACAAAAAGGGGTTATTGAAGAAGGTTTGCTGGAAAGGGCTGCTTCAAGGACTATCACAAACGAGCGGGTGATGCAGCTTTACGAGCAACTTCGCGCCAGTAACAACGCTCCGAAACTCATACCTGATACTTATTTAGATGCAGCTGTAGACAGAGCCAACCTGGTTGGAAGACTCGGCCGGTTGGCAACCCATCAGGTAGTTATGGGTGTTGCTGTTGGCGCCGGGCTGTATGCAGCCAGGGCAGGTGCCGGGACAGTGGGCAGACTGGTGGCGCCAATTATTGGCGGCGGACTGGTTGCAGGCGCTTTCAGGGCAGTCCAGGAAAGAAGGATGTTTACCCGAGAGCACGAACAACATGAGGTGGAAACTGAATTAGGTTATAAATTCCCCGGAGATGCCCGAAGAAGGGAGCAGATGCGTTCTCTTGAGCTACATAAAAGGGACATGCAATCAGAACTCATCAACCCTATGCAACAAATTATCAAAGAGATAGACTCTGGAACAGCATCACCTGAAAGATTAATGGAGCTTGCAGGGTTAATGGCAGACACGAGAGCCCGTTTCCGTATAATGGACATCAGAAATATCGGTCTTTTAGCGGCCTCAAGCCCACAAAATTATCAGGTAGAAAAAACCAACCTCGAGCTTACGCAGGCTAAAGCCAGTGCAACACTCAAAAGCTATCTTGAGACACATCCTGAATTGGGATTACAAGATCTCTCGGTTGATTCTCTTATTGGTGAATTAACCGATGTACAAGTTACCAACCTGGAAAGGGGTACCGGAATTGATGCAAAATACCAGGCAGCCTTAGGTAACTTAACTATTACTCAGGCTCAATCCATCGAAACCAGGGAACAGGCTTTCAGAGACACTAGAAGAAACAGGATGATTATGGCGGGTACAACGACTGCAGTAGGAGTAGTTGGTGGATACTTCTTATCAAATTTTGCAATTAACCGGGCAACTGAATTTGCCCTATCCCACGACATCCCTGTAGCGGGCGAAGCATTAAGGAATGCTGGTTTTGAACAAACAGTGAGAAGCGACAAATTAGGAAACGTTGATTTGAATGAGGCTTTTGACCATCCAAAAGGTTACAACTTGGAAGATCCCACAACCCATGAGCGTTTTACATTAGTTGTTAGTGTTGACGACAATAATCCTGGCAGAATGGTGGATGTCTTTGATGCCAATGGTCAGAAATTAGGACTCCCTATGTGGCTTGCAAAAGATGGTGAACATACAAAGTTGATTGCTGCTGGATCTCCTGATAACTTACCCTCTGGACTGAAAAATTATGTCAGTGAATGGCAAAATAATCCCACGACTGAACACAGTTTAAAAGCTTACATGGAAGGATTAACATCAGGCGGTATTAAAAATACACCAGATCAGGTTTTGCACCAAGGAAGTGTTGACATGAATACGCATGATATAAACCAATCCAGCTCACTAAATCCCGACCATCTTTCATATGATGAGTGGGCTGCGACAATGAGCAGGATTAATCCTGCAACAGGTGCTGTAGAGCAAGGGAAGATGTCAATTACATTAAAACCAGATGCTTTGCATCCGGAAGGAATCAGGCTGCATGGGTTTTTGCGGGGGGATGGGTCGTTTGATGCTTCCAAAGATTTTTATATCGGGCCCCAATACCCCAGCAATACTGATTTAAGTTCGGCTGATTTGCAAACCATGACGGATAAATTACGCCTGGAAGGTTGGACCATAGAGCAAACGCCTACCGGCTACCATATCACGCCACCAGGTGCTACAGAGTATATTGGTACGGAAAAACAGTTCAATGAAACTGATTTTGGTTTACCTTTCCTTGTTCCCCGCCGCCCACTGGAAGCGCCTGAACAACCAAAGACCCCCAAGCCTGAAGATGAGCAAAAAACTAAAGATGTGCTGGAAGCAAAACAACAGGAACTCTCAAGCCAGCCTGAAAGCGAGGAGAGAAATCTTGAACTTGGACGTCTCAACGAACAGATTGCCCGGTTGGAACAAGCACCGCTTATTGACGGAGAAACTCACACATCCGAACAGATATTTGCAGGGATAAAAGGCGAGGTCGACAGAAAACATAAGTATTTTATCGAGGAAGTCCCTGATCATTGGATTAACTTGACCGAAGATCAACTACAAGAGCTTGAATCGCGTTTGCCATTTTTCATTAATATTCAGCAAAATCCGGACGGTACGATTTCATTTAAAACAAACAAACGCGTGGTCCCATTTGTATATGAGCTGCTTCATGCAAACCAAAGGTATGCTAACGGCGAGCGGCGTACTTATGGGGATTCCGGGCTTTTAGCGCTGGCTGCAGTTTCCGCAGAAAACCCTCGGAATCAGGCAGAGCTTTATAGAATCTTGGGCATGATGATTGCGGATATCCACCACACTAATCCTAATCTGATAATTGAGTGGTGGAGAGCTCAGGTCGAACCCGCAGGACAGATATCCTCACAGTTGATCTTTGTAAATAACGATTATCAATCACCAGGCAAGTTGAAACCGGAAAATCAAAGATTAGTTTATCAAATCGGCGATTTTAATCAGACCTGGAGACAAAGAATAAAAGAATTGAGCAAAGCAGTTTATGATGACAAACTCCAACCTCACCATTTGCGCTGGCTGGAATTCTTATCTCATTCAATAAACATTGAGAAACTGATGGAGATCATAAAAAGCAATCAGCCACCTCCGGCGTTTCCCGGTCCGACTGATGACGCAGCGGCACAAATCCCAACCCATCCGCCAACACCGGAAGAAGTCGCAGAACGTACCCAAACACTAAAGGCTAAAACCCAGCCGGTTTTGGCTCCTGACGAAACCGCAATTAGAACCGAATTTCTTCCGATAGGAGAAGATATTACAATCCTGGTAAACCAAGCAGTAGACATAAACCCTGACTTAAATCCGGGTTACCGGGTAAGATTCACCAATATTGCCAATGAACTAAAATGGGGTGTTAACCCTCAGAAGTATCTCGCACTGCTTGAGGAAGCAAAAGGAACTGCAGAAAGGATGAAAAGAGAGTACGGCAAAGGCTTCGGCACAACCCCGATAGAAGTACTACACTCCCACTTGGCTAATCAAATCATCGATTTGGTTGATTGGCACCTGAATCAACTCCAGACTACTCCATCGCTGTAATTGCTAAACTGCCCACAAAACCATAATTAAAGTATACCTTGCACCTTATCCATCTTAGCTTCATTTTTTAACAAAGTAAGGATAAGCATGCCCCAATATCCCCAACGCCAAGAGGGCAATCCCCCAGCGCAATGTATGGGCGCCAAATACAGGATAGGTCAAAAGCACTCCTATCCCCATGCCAATTATAAAATGCACTGCGGAATTAAAGTACACATGTTTTGCAAAATAACTCTCAATTTTTTTCACAAATCACCTCTTATCTGTAAGTTTTTGTTGTATCCCCATTCTGGCTTTCCTTAATTTCATCAATCTTTTCCTGGAGCATATCCGGAGTGATGTGTGCCAATGAATCTTTCACCAGTTCAAGAGTTTTACCCGCATGCATATCGTTTGCAATAGCAGCATTGGCCAGCTCCTGAAGAGTGATATTCCTCCCCTCAGCCATATGGTCATCATAAGATCCGCATCCGCAATTTAAACACATATCTTTAAATTAATAATATGCCAATCAGTATTTAAAATACAAGTCCGCAGGTAATAACTCAGACTTCTGATAATTATTTTTCGAAGTGAGCTTGCGATCTGAACTGTTATCCCCACAGTAAACTATTCCCCGGTGTATAAATTCCGGATATAATATATTCATGAATCATTTAACTGCGGAGGAAAAGGCAGTTATTGAAGGTAAGGGAACTGAAACGCCCTTTTCCGGAGAATACGATAACTTTTACGATAGCGGCGTGTTTGTCTGCCGGCGCTGTAATACCCCGCTTTTTTCTTCAAAAAGCAAATTTGATGCAGGCTGCGGATGGCCTTCGTTTGATAAAGACTACCCAAACTCCTTAAAAAGACTGCCCGACCCGGACGGACAACGCACCGAGATACAGTGTGCAAACTGTCAAGCTCACCTGGGGCATGTCTTTGCAGGGGAGCATTTAACGGATCGAAATATGCGGTATTGCGTCAATTCACTCTCAATCCGTTTTATTCCGGAAGGGCAGAAACTGCCTGAAACCATTCATGAATGAACCAAAACCCCAGGTGTAGAAAGGGTTAATTTCCATAAAATAGCTTATGTATGAGTTCAGCTTTCTCCAGTAGCACCACCTTCCAGGAGTCAGGGCCCACCTGGAAGGTGGCCCGCTTCGCCGAAGCTTCAGCGAGACGAGCCGTATGGACTCCTTCCAGGTGAGTGTTGGCAAGAACTGAATAGTTACATTTTTTTGTAAAAAACTGAATTTAAATTTTAGTTCTGGTAAAATAGAGAGTAAAATAGAATTGATGCGGGTGTAATTCAGCGGTAGAATGCCACTTTTCCAAAGTGGACGTCAGGGGTCCGACTCCCCTCACCCGCTCTCGAACAAAAAACTGGTCCTTGTGGCCAGTTTTTCTGTTTGAAAGGG
>CAZFVS010000040.1:0-2569 GCA_964522265.1 uncultured Gammaproteobacteria bacterium
GCTGACAGGTTAGATTGTCCCATCCTTTAATTCCTTAGAATGCAATGACCCTGACCCTTTATGAGATAAATTGCGCAACCATTTGTACACCCTCCAGGTGTATTAGCTTCCCACCCTCTCTTATTCAGATTTACTATTTTGACTGCTTCCTTTATCCACCCCATATCCTAGATTTTACCCTTTGAAAAGGGAGTGGGCAAGTTAGCGCTCAACTACACCCGCCCGAGAGAAGTCCAATCGGCCATCCTGGAAGGATGGACCCTCTTGTAAGGTGGTGTTACTAGAATTTTTATGATAGTATTTGCTCTGAATGCACAAAGAAAATTTACAAGCGGTAATATTCGATTATAACGGTGTGATTGCAGATACGGACGATTTTGATAAGAAAGCGGTTCGGTTTGCATGCGAACAGGCAGGAATAATTCCCCCCGATGACTATAATAAATACTTTGGTGGCAGGACATTAAAATCCGGTTTTGCGGTATACCTTCAGAAACTTACGGAAGGAGATAGCTCAACTCCGAAGCTACATAAAGAAATTTTACCGGAATTGATGGCACACAAGCTATCTTTTGATCCCCACTATCCTGAAAACATTGTTCCCTATCCGGACACATTGAGCTTTATACATATGTTATCCGGTATGTTCCGTCTGGCAATGGTAACAGGGGCGAGAAGAGTATTGATAAATATGGCTTTAAAAAAGTTGGATCTTGGCGATACTTTTGAGATTGTAATCACGGCAGAGGATTATAACGAAGGAAAACCACACCCAGAGTCTTATTTGCATGCCATCTCTTTATTGGAGCTTAGACCGGATCAGACGGTTGTTATTGAAGATCATCCTTTAGGCTTAAGAGCGGCAAAAACCGCTGGAGCTGCCTGTATCGCAGTTACACAAACCCATCCTGCAAAAACACTGTGGGAAGCCGATTTGATAGTAGACAGCTTAATGGATCAGAAGGTTTGGGAGTGGCTACACAGATTTTGTACACCCTCCAGTCATCGACTCTGAGGTAAATATCCTCATCGCTCATCCTTCGATTAACACTCAGGATGACCTGAGCGAAGTCGAAGGTCAGACTCGAAGAGGTGTATTAGCTTCTCACCCTTTCTTTTTTAATATTTTTCATAATTTAACACACCTTTTAAAAAACCTCCTGTTCAAATCTTAAGTTTCTCCAGAAACAACAGTCAGTTTGCCAAAAAGCGATTTTTTGGTTCTCTTTGTGAATAATGCTGTCAGTTTTTTATCGATATCATCATCGTTAAGATTAGCAGAGACCCCAACAACTCCAGTGGTATTACTTAGATCAATGAAACCTACAAAGTCTTTAACATTAAAAGTAACTAAAATCATCCGATTTTTAGAAGCAAATCGAAAGACTTCCCAATCAGACCAACCGGTATATTTGTAATCTTGAACAACATGCCTAACAGTAAACTTTTTGTTCAGTCTGGGCAGATAGGATCGAACATAAAAGTTCTCATCCAGGAGAATTTTGTGCTTGTGTAGTTTTACAGCCATCTGAATAATTAATTTTGGCAGCTAATTCGGCAATAGCACCTCTGAAAGTTTTTTGGGAAACCCAAGGATAGTGATCATGAATCTGGGCAATATTATATCCTTCGGATAGCATGAACAGAATTCTCTCAACAGGCACTCGGGTGCCTGCAATAACTAATGCCCCTCCCATAATTTCCGGGTCAGATGAGATATATGATTGTTTTTTCATAAGCAGATTATATCACAAGCCATTTTAAATCATCTTAATAATTTTGTTATTTCAGGAACTATAAAAGAATTTATATCTTTTAAGGAAATTACTGCAAAAAGCATCAATAAAATTACCATCCCCACTGCATGAATTTTTTTCTCAATCTCTGCATTAACCTTTTTTCTGGTTAAAGCCTCTATCAGCAGGAAAAATAACCTGCCTCCGTCAAGCGCTGGTATAGGCAGGACATTGAAAAGCGCCAAACTTAAAGATATCCCGGCTGTCAGGTCTAAATATTTGATAATTTTTTGCTGCAGATCTCCTTCATTTAAAACGATATTGAAAAAATATCCTATCGCTACCGGTCCGCCAAAACTCTCCGAAATCGGTCCGGGGTTGCGCTGTGCCAAAGATATTCTAGCCAGTCTTCCTATGGTATCAAAAGAGACTGAAATAATATTAAATCCTTGTATCGGACCTGCCAAAATCTTTTGCCAGGGATCGCGGTACTGCAACAGCGTAAATATGTAGGAATCTATGGCAATACCCAAAGCCCCCTGATCCGGTGGAGGATTTTTACGAGGCGTAATCTTAATCTTTCTTGGTGATGTTTTTGCCTCATCCGCTAATGTAAGTTCAATCTCCTCGCCTGCTTTTTCCTTAATTCTTTTTATCAAACCTTCCGGGTTTTTAACAGGTTCATTATTTAAAGCGATGACCCGATCGCCTTTTTTGATGCCGGAAGAGTCTGCTGGTGAATCTTTTGCAACCTTACCAACCAGTACTACTTCTTCATCTGTTTGCACGACACCTACAAAATCGTGCGGAAAAAACAGGCGCATCTCATATTT
>CAZFVS010000040.1:2579-4473 GCA_964522265.1 uncultured Gammaproteobacteria bacterium
ATCACACCGCTTGCCACAACCACCATCCTTTTATAGACATTCTGCGAGGCAAAAGAGCGTTTATTTTCCAGAACTTTTTTATCAACCTCATCCTCCCCTAAAAGATGGACAAACCCACCCAGGGGCAGCCAGTTTAACGAAATAATTGTCTCTCCAATTTTTATCCCCTTTGCCCGGGGAGGGATACCAAACCCAAATTCTAAAACTTTTATTTTAAACTTTTTGGCCATTATAAAATGGCCCAACTCATGGATTACAACAAGTATTGATAGGGATAGTAGAAAGATTATTATAGATAGCATATAAATTGACAAAGTGAGTAAAATTTCCAAACTCACTTTGTCATCCCGAGCGTAGCGAGGGATCTAGTCAATGACGTACTAGATTTGTCTCAGCTCCTCTTCTTTTGCCTTCACCAGCTCCTCTACCTGTGCGACTGATTTATTCACCAGCTCCTGCAACAAATCCTGTCTCCTGTATAGTTCATCCTCCCCAAATTCCTTCCCATCTTTGGCTTTTTCCCATTTTTCCCTGAATTCCCCTCTGATTTGGCGGATTTCAATCCTGCAGACCTCCTCTTTTTGGTGGGCCAGCTTCACAAACTCCTCTCTGCGCTCTTCGGTTAAAGGGAGGATTGGCAAACGGATAATTTGTCCGTCAACCGAAGGGTTAAGCCCAATATTTGCTCCAAGAATTGCCTTTCTGACATCTTCAACTATGGAAACATCCCAAACTTGAACTGACAAAAGAGACGGCTGGGGCGAGGAAATGGTCCCTACTTCCATAAGTTTCATTCTGGTTCCATAAACAGCAACAGGGATGTCTTCAATCAAAGTCGGGTTGGCCCGCCCAGCCCTAATTGTTGCCAGCTCGTGTTTAAGATGGTCTATTGTAGCCTGGATTTTAGTACTTACTTCAGCTAAGTTAGGATCCATCTTATAAATTTACAATTTTTAAGTATTAATTTTTATTGAATTTTCAATGACCAATTTTGAAATAATTAAATCATTAAATATTGATTGAAAATTATTATTCCCCCAACGCTATCCTTTCAAACCTTCCCACCTGAATATTCTCTCCAACCTTTCCAATTACTCCCTTCACTAACTCTTCTACTGTCTGTGCATTATCTCTAATATATTCCTGTTTCAGAAGATCTTCAACTGAGGAAGGATTCATTGAGGCTATCTGGAGAGCCAGTTCATGGGCCAGATTTCTAAAATCCTCGGTTTTGGCAACAAAATCTGTCTCACAAAGAAGCTCAACCAATACCCCAACCCGCCCACCATGGGAGTAAGTTTCAACCAGACCTGCCTTAACCTCCCTTATCGCTTTTGAAGCAGCTTTATCCAAACCCTTTTTTTTGAGCCATGATTTAGCTTTTTCCAGACTACCCTTTGACAGGCTCAGGGCCTCTTTACAATCGGCAATCCCGGCTCCGGTTTCTTCCCTAAGTGTTTTTATAGCTTCAATAGTTATCACCATGCTTTAATTTGACAAACTGAGTATAATTTCTCACTCAGTTTGTCATCCTGAGCGAGCGTAGCGAGTCGAAGGATTTCCTTATCCAACCTTTCTCTCTGACTCCTCTACAACCTGCTTTTCAATCTGTTCCTCAATGGCAGCTGCCTCTTCTTTCACCTCAGGCGCCAGTTCAACCTCAACCTCCCCTGCCTCTTTTATTTTTTGTGCTCTTTCAGTTATATCCTCTGCTTCTTTTTTCCCTTTTGCGTATGATCCGATAACAGTTTTGCAGATAATCTCTATGGATTTTATCCCATCATCATTTGCTGGTACAGGCCAGTCAAACCAATTAGGGTCAGTATTTGTATCACAAAATCCAAGTATGGGGATGCCCATCTTGATTGATTCTTTTACTGCCGTATTTTCTAAA
>CAZFVS010000040.1:4483-8809 GCA_964522265.1 uncultured Gammaproteobacteria bacterium
TATCGCATCAGGCAATCTATCCATATCTGAAACCCCTCCTAAATCATTTTCAAATTTAGAAAGCTGGCGTGATATTAAAAGTTGCTCCTTTTTTGTATAGTGGGACAATTCTCCTTTGGTCTGTTCAGTTTTTAATTTATTTAATTTTTTAATATTTTTCTGAATCTCTTCAAAGTTTGTAAGCAACCCTCCCATCCAGTGTGAAATTAAGTAGGGACAATTTGCTTCTTCTGCTAACTGTTTAATTATATCCCTAGCCTGTTTTTTTGTACCAACCAGAAGCATTACTCCGCCTTTTTTGCCTATTTCATAGGCTGCCTGGGCTGCTTCCTTTAATTTCTCTGCCGACTTCTCCAAATCAATAATATGCACTCCATCTCTGGCACCAAAGATGTACGGGCTCATCTTGGGATGGCCGCGGCGAACCTGGTGTCCAAAATGGACACCTGCTTCAAGCAAATCCTGCATTGAGGGAACATTAATCATGTTTTCCTTCAACTTCTCCGATACCAATGAATTCCAGGAAAACTTCAAGCATCGGATGTTTGATCCTAAAATTATATCATCTCTTCCAGAAATTTTCAACTGAGGGGTGGGTGACACGGATGTGGCGCGCCAAAAGCGGGATCTGTTTTAAGGCTTGCTGATACATTTGGTAGGTTGTTTCGCGATAAGAGAAATGACCTTCCGGTTTTGTCCTGATCTCCACAATATATTGAAGTTGTCTGGTATCCATCTTCATAAGCATCTTCCTCCTGTATGCAAGAGGCAAAATATATTGCCCTATTTGGGGCAGGTCTTTTTCGATGCTCTGCGCCAAGCTCCCGGCCTCCTCCATCACCTCCCGGTATTCATCCTCAAACCCGGCATTTTTTATCATATCCGGCACATCGTAACCCAACATATGCGTCATGTTCTGCATTATCTTGACATTGTTTCTGTGTCTGATTAAATCCCTAAAAGCTCCATTATCTGTTTCGATGTCAAAAATTAACATTCTGCCTGTATCAGATTCCCGAACCGGTTCATCATAAGGACCTCTGTTTTTAAACAAAGTATCAACCAAACATCTTTTCTCCCAGCAATCCATCCCTTCAACTACTTCCAACGCCTGTTTAAACGAATGGCTCCGGCTGCCTCGGTAAAGCGCTGTTGCGGCTGCTTCAGTTTCGGGATCGATATTAAAATGGAGGTTAACACCTCTACCGCTTTCAGGCTCAATATCATCCAAATATTCCATTGCCTTCTCGGGTAATGCTTCAGAATACATCCACCTTTGGTAGTTTGATGGGTTTGTATATTTTACCAGGGTTGGCGCACTTTTTACGTCTTTTAAAGCAAGACCCAAGATACTCTCGTAAAACCCTAGCTTGCTTACATAATCTTCCTGGTCATAAAACAATTCTTCTATTTTTTCAGCAGATAAATTGAATGCCGGCATGTCTTTTATCGCTGCTCGGATATTTACCCCAAGTTCCTGAATTGATTTTTGGTTGCTTGATAAAAGCCTTACAATCATTTTTTCTGCGGTTCGCGCCGACATAATAATACCCATATTCGTCATTGTCGATGCAGGCAAAAGGTAACGGATGTTATCAAACGTCCTGGCACTTACTATTCTCGTTGCATCTTGATCGCTCATACCTTCGGGTTTTTCATCTTGATGTTTTGCATATAGATATGCTGCCACGCTTTTTTTCATTGAAAAATAAGTTCCGAATAACTTATTCCCCATATTTTTATACGGCAGCTCGTAATCCGTCCCCAAAAGTTCAACCGGAGTAACAAATTGGCGTTTGTTAAAATTTTGGTATCTGGTTGAAGATTCCTGACCGTCTATCAGCGGCTCATCCCAAACTTCAATAGCCTGAACAAGCGGGATGTTTTCCAAAACTAAGGGAAAATGCGCCAAATCCGCGATAGATGGATGCCCATACTGGAAGTAAAAGGTTTCCAGAAACTTTTGGGCTGAGTCTTCCGAAAGCTCCCTGATAGTTTCATCCAGAAATTTTGCAGACCGGGAAAACTTCGCCAGAGCATACGCCTGGATCTCGGGAGCAACCCCCATGAGGGTATATACCCGAAACGAAGTATCACGTTCTGTCATTTTTTTACCTCCCCCAACTCTTTTATTAACCTGCTTTCTTTAACAACCTTAACTATATCTTGAAAAACCTCATCTTTTGACCTGTTAGCATCAATAACCACCCACGGGTTTAAATCCAACTTTTCCCAGTTTCTGGCCTGCCAAAGATAACCTCTTCTTCTGTTTTGCAAATCAGAAAAATCTGCATTATCAAAGTAATTGGATGCTCCCTCTTTTGAAGCATGCCTCCTTTGCCAACCAATGTTTTCATCTACATCCAATAAAATAGTTAAATCAGGTCTTAGCCCTCCGGTAGCATAATCATTCATAAACCTTACTGTCTCACGATCCAATCCATACTGAAAAACCTGATACGCAATAGCTGATCCTTCAGACCTGTCAGATAGATGGATCAGACCATTTTTTAGGTCAGGTTCAATATTTTCCAAGATATGTCTTCTGCGGTCAGCTAAAAATTCAAACAACTGAGTTATAGGATCATCTGCTATGCTTCTGTCAAAAATTAAGCCCCTTAGGGCCTTTCTATGCAGACTGCCTCCTCTGCCTCCAGGCTCGGCAGAAGCAACAACAGGCCCGATACCCTTCTCTAGCGTAAGATACTCTGCCAATCTTTCCAACTGGTCACTTTTGCCTGAACCATCATTACCTTCAAATGCAATCCAGACACCTTTTCTCTGTTCAATCATATTTTTGGATCCCTTTTTAATCTGGGCAGCATATTTGTCGGATCCCATCTACTCTCCAATATCTCCAAATCATCCGTATCCTGATAATTGCCTAGAGCAGAATAAGGCCTGTCTGTTTCGCCTGTATAAAAAAAAGCCATCTGAGCAATCCTTGTACCAACTACTATCGGAATCGCGTGATGGATTGAATTATTTGTTATCTCCATAGTCCAACGGTTGATATAACCGTTATCCCCCCAGCCGGCGCATTTGCAAACTTCCAGAAAAATCCTGCCTGTTGTGGAACGCGCTTTCATCATCTCAGTTCCTATATTGCGCATTCCTACAAACTCTAAAGTGTGGCAAAGGTATGTTCTCATTGGTTCAAATAATATGATTTCATCTTTTTTGTCGATGTTTTCCCAATCCTGAGGATCCGGAAAGCGTTCCATAAAATATTCAGCCGGAGCGGCTTTTTTTGGTCTCCCCCAAACCTTTGCAACATGTGATCTTTTATAGGGATTAAAAAGATCAATTTTTTGATCAGGAATTTGTTCTTCATAATAAAATTGGCCCAATCTCAAATCATAGCTGGAGGATTGCAAATTTCTTTCCTCAAAAGGCTCAATCACAATATTCCCTGCTTTCATATGCACCAGGATCAACCTGTCTGATAAGGGGGAGCCGACTATCTGATCCGTCAGAAGATCCGGGTCAGCACCATATCTTTCTTCTCTGGGAAGGTGATGGGGGTAAGATTCTGCTTGATATGAAATCTGTTCCATAAATTAGGAGTCCACCCAATGTACATGAGTAAAATTCTATTTTCAACTAGGACAAATTATATAAAAATGAATCTTCCACAACATAAACTTCATTAACATAAACTTCATTTACGGATTAACATCCGCTGTTTTTCGTTTGAACGAAGTTTGAACGAATAAGAATGGTTACGATTTCTTGCTATAGCATAAAAATGCAACCCTATGATATTAAATTACTTAATCAAGATGCTTATTTGCAGAAGCAGAATACCTCGAATCAAGATTCGAGGATGAATGCTTCAAAAAGAACTTGTCCCTCTTGCGGAATACCCCGCTGTTCCTCGAGTCTGAGCGACCTCGGAGTCGAAGACTTGCAGCGGGGTTAGTTGAATCTTTGGAAAACCAATTCATCCCCCCTTTCTATTGAATGAACCGAAAATAAAGTAACAAATCTGGAAATTTCCAGGTAATTACAAACAAAGTCGATTTCGTCCCTGCATGGAAATGCACCGGCGAATACACTATCCTGTATCCTACTGAACCCTAGCTCGGTTAATTTTTGTCTGAATAATTCTCTGTTCTTTTTCAAATTTTCTGGTATATCAAAAATAATTATTCTAAATAGACCATCTCTCTTTTTGGCTTTAATCTCTAAATCATCAAAATTATATTTTAATAATCTTATTTCACCTTTTTCTGTTAATTTGATAACTTGCCCACCATTTTCTTCCGTGATACTAACTACTTCCCTGACATTACCCCAGTTTGTATTTAAATAGCTAAAATTGTA
>CAZFVS010000041.1:0-8578 GCA_964522265.1 uncultured Gammaproteobacteria bacterium
TCTCCGGAAAAAAGAGAGGTTGATACGGAAGGCAGCAGAGGCGTGCTTTTTAAAGAGGAATATTATGACGGTTGGCAAGCCAAGTCAGAAAGTGGTGAAGATCTGACAATATATAAAGCCGGTCCTGCCTTTCCGGGTTATATGTATGTGCCTTTTTCACAAGATGTTAAACCCAAAGAGGTTAAATTTGAATTTGTCGGTGAAACCAAATGGAAAATATACCATTTGATTTCTCTGGCAACGATTTTAATTCTAATTGACTTGATCCTATTGCGGGGGTTTCTGGTTGTTCGGTTATCAAAGAAGGGATTAAGGTTAATCCATAAAAGAGCCTCAACCTGGTGGCAAAAAGAAAATGTGGAATGAGGATATTAATTTGGTTTTTTGGCAGAGATCCATAAATTATCACGAAAAAAAGATAGGGGTGATTCTGTCTGACAGAAATTAATAAAATTTTTTAATGATATCGGCCACTTTTCCATAAAAATAGGCAAATTCGGATTATAGTCAATATTCTTTGGTGATTTAAAAGAAGTGGTGATGTTTACAAATTTTGAATTACCAAGCATATTTTTTAATTGCAAAGGGTTAAAGAATGTAATATGCGTTGGATCTTTATATCCAAACCACTTTTTCCCCAAAATTAGTCTAAATGGACTAAAATAATTTGGCGTAATTAAAAAAATAAATCCCCCAGGTCTTAATATATTGTAAGCAGAATGAAAAAATAGTTCAACATCGGGTTCTTCTAAGTGTTCAATTAATGAGATTGCTGTAATTAAATCAAATGATTCTTCTGAGAAAGGCAAATTGTTCGCCGAAGCTTGGATAATTTTGTTGGAAGGATTAATTTTATGAGCCATTTTTACCGCTTGAGTAATTGGGTCACACCCAACTGTGTAACAACCTTGATTGTTAAGATACTTTACTAAGTGTCCAGCACCACAACCAACATCTATAATTTTTTTTAAGTTATATTTTATTATAAACATTTTAATTGCCTCAGACAGGTATGGATCGAGATGATTTCTTTCACGATAATATGTTATAGAATAATGCTTTTTTAAGGAATTTGTAAAATTACTACTCATTAATTTAAATAAACAATTAAAGCTTTTTAAAATAATTTACAACTTTTTGACTATGCAAATTGGCACGTACTCCTTTTCTGGCTTCTAGAGTTTGATTGAGGTTTTTCAGGTTCCAAAAAAACCCTTTAAAGAGTGATTTGTAAGTCTTGTTTTTTGACCTTAGATTCTGAGCGATAATTAAAATGGTAAATTGAGCAATGATTGAAGTAAAAATTTGAGGTATTGTGGCATTCTTAAAAATACATCTCCACTTACTAACATATCCTTGAGTGACAACTTCCTCAGCGCCCTTCTTAAATTGAGTTTTACCATATCCATGGTAAGCGATTGCTTTAGGATTATAAACTAATCTATAACCTTGTCGCCTGACTCTTAGACAAAAATCTAAATCTTCAAAGTAGATAAAGAAACCTTCATCAAGCAAACCGACTTTCTTAAAGACTTTCTTTGGAACAAATAATCCGTTACCAGAGATAAATTCACATTCTCTTGGCTTATCCAGTCCATTTAAATCATATTGATGGTAGCCAAGATATGGGTTAACTTTAAATCCATCAAAGGCTAATTTATTTCTTGGTTTTTTTAAGTAAACTAGAGCGCTCATTATTCCCAAATGTGGTTCTTTATCCGCTTGTTCAGCCAAATTCTTGAAATAATTTTTATCAAAGATCACGTCATTACTTGAAACTAAAATATAATCTCCAGTTGCATTTCTTATTCCGATGTTAACTGCTACTGCAAATCCTGAATTTTTCTCTAGAGTAAACAGTTTTACTTCGGGATAATTTTTTTTTATATCTGAAACAGTATTATCTGTTGAGTTATTATCCACAATTATTACTTCAAGTTTATTTTTGGGGTAGTTAACTTTTCTGAGTGAATTTAAAAATTGCCTTGTTTCACTCCAAACATTGAAGGTTGGAGTAATAACAGAAACTTTTTTAACATTATTCCTGAGCATCTTTTCCTATGATGTTTAGCATTACTATAGCATATCTTTTGGCAGTTTTCTCCCAAGAAAAAACATTCATAGTTCTCTCGAATGCTTTTTGGCCCATTTTTTGTCTAACTCTAGAATTTGAGGCCAAAAGAATCATTTTCTCTATCATTTCATCCTTCGAAACGATCACAAACCCGGTTTTATCATTTTGTACAATTTCTCTTGCTGAACAGTAGTCCATCAATATTGACGGAATTCCAAATCTGGCAGCCTCCAGCGGTGGTAAACCAAAAAACAAATACCGGTCGGCACCTAAATATATATCTGCATAGGAATAAATTTGATTTAGTCGGGTATTTGAGATATTAATTAAAAATTTGACATTCTGACCGGCGATTTTTTTCAAGTAATTTAAGTAGTTTGTTTTGAGGGCAGAACCTACGATAAGAAGCCGAGTTTTAATATTGGTTTGCTTTTCAAAATTGTTAAAGGCTTCGATCAAGAGATGGAAACCTTTGTATGGTGTAATCCGGCTGACTGAGATAAAAGTAATTTGATTTTTGTTTTTAATGATTTTTTTAATGACTGTAGATTGGTGTGATTTCAAAGTTTCAGAATCAGCACCCAGATATATAAAACTGACTTTCCTTCTGAATAATTTATAGCATTCCCGGCTGCCATATTTAGTCATGGCTACCACTTTTGTAGATAAAAGAACCGGTATGGCTTGGAAGATATATATAAGTAGGTTCGCTGAAAGATTTGTTAATTTCTGAAAAAGGGAAATCTTTTCGTTCGGCAAAAATTTTTCCTCAAAAGCGTTAAATTGTGTGCCGTAGTAAGTAGTAATAATCGGTTTTTTAAGCACCCCGGCAATCAAAAACATTGGCAGTGAACCGTGGAATAAGATAATATCGATGGAATTTTTTTTAAATATTTCAAAAAGCTTAAAGCTGGCTTTAAACTTTGATAAAAATGATAAGCTGGTAACTTTTAAAGTAAAAACCTTTATATTCTTAGATTCCAAATCTTTCTGAAGTGTATTATCTAATTTGTAGCTGAAACTAATAAGACAGAGATCTAATTGTTTTGGGTTTAATCTATTTATGGCATAAGCCAGTTCGATGGGAGCTCTTGAGCCTGAATAGGTATTTAAAACCTCAGTCAAAATAGCAATTGATAATTTTTTTCTTTTCATTTTAAGGCATGGCAGTTGATTCTAAGTCATATAACAGGGATTCAAAGCCTACAGCCACTTTTTTCCAATCATGTTTTTTACTTTCGGTGATTGCCTGTTTTGACAAATATTCAAATTTAGATTTATTTTGCAAAAGTTCAATAGTTTTTAAAGCAAACTGATTATAATCAAAGGGTTTTATTTTAATAAATCCTTTTCTAAATACCTGTCCTAATATTCCAATATCCCAACCTAAAACAGGCAGTCCTGATGACATCGCTTCCAAGCCGGCCAGTCCAAACCCGGCTTCATGATCGGTAAAATAAAAAAGTTTTGAACGGGTCAGGTATGTCTGAACTTTGGTGTCAGATAAAGGGCCAAGTATTTGAATATTTTTCTGAATTTTATATTCACCGGCTTTTTTGTGCAAAATTTGGATTATTGCCGGATTAGATTGACCGATTATTACCAGTTTGGCCTCAGGTAAATCTTTGCAGACAAACCTCCAAATTGGAATTAAGTCCAGGATTCCTTTAGAAGGATGCATTCTGCCCAAAAAGACTGCATCGTAAGGTTTGGAGATTGGTTGGGGAAGTCTTTTTGCATCCCTGTTTCTTATTCCGGCGGTAACCACCACTAATTTATCCTTTTTGAAGCCGATTTTTAGCAAATCATCTCTAAGCATAGGATTTAGCGCTGCGACCAAATCTGCCTTATGTTTTAAGGCAATCAGGGATATTTCTTGTAGTAAGTAAGAAGCAGTATTAACAAAGAAATTTCCGGGTCTTTTATGTGGAGGGGGAGTTAGGTGATGAATTCTGGCAAACCAATGGACTTTTGGGTTAATGAATTTGAATAGATAAGCAGGGATAACATCCGGGAAAACATTTGTAGAAGAATAAATAATTTGTTTAGGTTGAATTTTAATTAACAACCTGATTGTTGAAAAAATCCGATAAAGATAGGTTATAAAAACAGGAATAGGGGATGGGTTATTATCAAATTTAGTTTGTTTCAAGGTGATAATACGAACTTGTCTATTGCGCCAATGCCAAGCTGCAATTTTCGGGATAATTACCGTGAGACTGGTATTATTCGAAAAATAGACAGACATCTCTTCAAGTAATTTATCACCTCCTGAAATAACCGTACCTTGGGCGTGTCCGGTTTCAATGGCTAATACCTCAATTCTTTCCACAGATGATAAAATCATACTTTCCAACTGTTTGGTGTGATTTTCCCAAGATAATCCGTTTTGTATTGTTTGCCAGGCATGCTTGCCCATAGATCGGGCGATATCAGGATGGGAGATCAGGTATTTGAGAGGATTGAGAAAGTCCTGTACTGAAGCTTTTTTTGGGAAAAAACCGTCTTTTTTATCTTTCAGAATATATGATAACCCGCTTCCAAAGGGCATTATTACAGGACATCCGCACGAAGCTGCCTCAAATCCCCCCAAACCGAATGCTTCAACATTAGGGTGAATCCAGACCAGAGCTTCAGAGTATATTTTGATAAGTTGTTTTGGCGGCGTGTCTTTTTTGATAATCACCTTTTTTCCCAAGCGATTTTCTTTTATTTTTTGCCTAAACTCAATAAGATCAGATGGATCAGTCCAGTTTCCAACAATCAACAGTGTATTATTTGGTATAAATTTCATTATTTCTAAAAGCAGCTGAGGATTTTTACCCGATTCCCACCTGGAGGAGGCAACTATATATTTCTTTCTTATCCTCGGCAATTTGGCTAAAGGTTGAGCTCCAAGCGTTAATATTTCCGGAGTTATTCCGTATTTGTTTTGAATAAATGATGAATGTTTTTCAGAGTCAACGATAACGGTTTTTGCATTTTTAACAATTTCCTTTTCCAGATAAAAAAGCATCGGAGATATCAGCCAAAAGAGATATCTTAATAGCGTATTGGAGTAAACCTTTTTTAGTATATACTCCATAGGATCGTGAATGATTGCTATATAAGGAATCCGATGTCTTTTCCAAAGAGCCAAAGCTGTCAGGCAAGTTGTTGTTCCGTGGGCAATAATGATGTCGTAATCCTTAGCTTTTATGGATAAGGGAGCAAGATAGGGGCTTAGCAAATGCAGTGTTGAAAAGAAAGAAAATATGGGAAATTTTATCGAATGCTTAAAAAAAATAGGATATTTATCAGACAGAAATTTAATTTGAATTTTAGGGAAAAATTTTACAAATTTTAGCTGATAACCTTTTCTCATTAACACTTCTAACCTTGCGTTATGTCCTAATTTATTCAAATGAAGCACCTCATTTGCTGCGTCTTTTTGTACTCCACCCAGTACCAATTGGTCTATTAAAACTGCAACCTTTTTCTTACCGGAAGTCATTTAGTTCTTTTTTTTGTCTAATTTTAAAACATAGATTTCCCCAAATTGACGCTGGGAAGAGAGGGAATATCTTTTAAAAATCATATTTTCAAATTTTTCTCTTTGTATTTCATGAACTTTAGATTTAATTTCAACCACCCAAATTGTTTGATCGTTTATTCGTTCCGGGTTGACAGGATTATAGTCTAATAGACGATTCATTGTCCTATTTGTATATACTGTTTCGTTGTTAGAAAAGTGATGTAATCCGGGCATTATATACGAGAAGTAGTTGTAAGTAGTAATCTCAGAATGGATGACAGATTGGCCCGGAGTAGTGTTATTGGCTAAGTAACTGTCCAGTTGCGAAACATTTGAATAAAAATATTTAGCCATCAGTATCAGAGCAACAATGGGAAATAAGAAATACACAAGAGCAGTCCTTCTAAGATTATTTAATGCTATTGCAATCAGCAGATAAAATGGTATTGAAAAAAGTATCAATGATCTGAATCCAAATACAGGTAAGTTTAATAGTGAAAAAATAATTAATACAGTATGAGATATCAAAATAGTAGTGATTAAAAATTTCTTTTGTGAGTTATCCACCGCAGCAGAGCTGTTGGGTATTCGCACGCAGAATGAACTACCCTGCAGCAGAGCTGACGGGGTATCCTTCGGAAAGTTCTTCTGTGAACCATTCATCCCCGCATCGAAATGCGAGGTATTCTGGTTCAAGAATAAACCATAGATTGCGATCAGTGTTGTAAGTACAGCTAGAGAAATAAGAGCTGTATTTACTGGATTAAGCCGGTAATAGGGATAGAAGTTGGTTAATTGAGCGAGGTTGAGAGGAAATGAATAATTTATAGGTATGGATATTATTTTAAAAATCGTTACAGTCGGTAGAATTTCCCTGGGCAAGCGCTCTTGGTTTAAAAATGCATAATAAAGAGGCAGCGTTGTAATAACGGTGGAGAGATAGATTACAGCAAATTGTTTAAAGATTTTTGATCGGATACCTCTTGTTAAGAAAAGATAAAACCCAAAGCAAATACCCAAAACCGGAAATAAATAATAGGTGTAATTGCCGATAAGCATGGAAGTAAATAAAAGTAATTTGTGTTTTGTCGAGTTGACCTTTAACAATTCCCAGAAATAATAAAAAATTAAAACGCTTATCAAAATTGATAGCGAGTACATCCTGACATTTATGCTGAAATATATTAAAGCCGGCGAGAAACAAAAAATAAGCGATGCTAACAGCCCCACTTTGGTATTAAATATAGATCTGCCCAACCTGCCTGCAAAAAAAATTGATGTAGCCCCGATAAATGCAGTTACCAGCCGAATATAAATATAATTATGGGTGATTAAATTTAGGAAATGCAGTACAATTTGCCACAACGGTGGCCATGCGCTAATTGTTCCCTGAATCATCGGAATCAGAGGTTTTTTGGTAATTAATAGTTGGAAAGTTTCATCTCCGCCATCAAGTGGCAAAATAAGTGCAAATACCAGCCTTATTAAAAATCCCAGGACAGATATAATCAATAAGTATTTGGTAAAAAGTGGTTTTCTGATTTGCAAATTCTTATGAATATTCACATCTGTTAAATAATAATATTTTGGGAAGGTTTGTTCTGTCTTGAGAAGATTAGAATTTTAATGTTACCCAAATCAATAATTCTAGGCTGACCCCTGGTTTTATTTAACATTCCGACCAGATTATTAAATTTACTATTCTCAATCCGGTCAACAGCATAAACTAAAATCGTATTTTTTGAGGAGTCAACTGTAGATATAATTTGGGGGGTTAAGGTAGTATACATTTGTTTTGGCAAGTCCTGTTTTAAAACATACCCGGCTTTGTTGTTTGAATAATACTTGCTTGGAAGATAAGTATACAAATTAACATGAATGATTTGACTGTCGTTATTGCTAAAATTTTTTAACTCATTATTCAGTTGCAGTAAAGGTTCCTGGTTTAAAAAAAGTTTTTGGGAAGTAATAAAAATGACTGCTGAACTCAAAAAGGCATAAGTAAATAATATGATTCTTGAAGCTTTAAAATTAAAAGAATTATTTATTACATAAGCAGACAGCATTAAGAAAATTGGGACTAAATATATAAAGCTACGAAGTGATATTAACGGTCTGACAAATGATATGGCCACAATTATTAATAATGAAATGAAAAATAGAGATAATAACCAGCGAATTTTTGGAATACGAAAATAACTGATTGAGAAAAAAAATGTCAGGTTTGCAAACAGTACCACAAAGCCTAAAAATATTCTCAGGAGTAGCGGGTTTTGAGATTCAAAAAAACGTTTTAAAGAAAGGACACCATGTCCCCCAATGGACAAAAAGGCAAATATAGATCCTATACCCAAAACAGGATTAAAGCAGATACAACCCGGTCTTTCCTTAAAAAGTATCAGTAAAAGCCAGGGAAGAAAAAGGATTACAATCCAGAAATATGCAGTCGTCAAAAATCTAAGCCTAATCTTAAAAGTTGAATTTATTCGACTTGCTGCAGGTAAGGCGAGTAATAACAGTAGTGCGTAATAGTGCGTATATAATCCAAGTGTGCCCGAGAATACAAACAAAAAAACATTTAATAAATTAGTTTTTTTGTGTAAATTCATATAGGTCAGAATTGTTAGCGCTCCCAGCAGTGCAAAAAGTGCATAGGGTCTGTTTTCGGAAGAGAAATATACCAGTGGGGGTGAGACACCTGCCAAAACCAGCACAGAGAGTGCGGTTTTAGCATTAAAAATATTTTTAGTTATAAAATAAACTATAATTAATGTTAGTACTCCAAAGATTACTGAAGATAATCTTATCCAAAAGAAATTATGGGAAACTTTTTGCCAGTAATGCATAAAAAGGAAGTGTAGTGGTGGAGAGTTATCGTGGGCTTCTGTAAGTATTATCTGACCGGGTTGGTTTTCCGACACAAAGTAGTTATAAGCTTCATCCATCCAAAAATCATGTGAGAAAGCTGCGTAAACAATTATGATTAAAAA
>CAZFVS010000042.1:0-8427 GCA_964522265.1 uncultured Gammaproteobacteria bacterium
AATGCATTTTTTAAGAAGAATCCTGGATGTGTTTTTGGGTAAAATGATCAGTATTCTTTTTATGTCTACAACTCTTACTGATGTGAGTTGTACTTTAAGGTTGACTAACAGGAAGGGTTGGAAAAAAATCGCTTCAGAATGCAAGGTAGGTAGTGCCTTGTTTGCCACACAGTGGCTCTTACTTGCTATCAAAAATAATGTTAAATTTATTGAAATCCCGATAAATTTTAGGTCAAGAGTAGGGCAGTCTTCTCTTACTGCAACTTTTTTTGACCAGGCCAAATGGGGTATCAGGATATTTACTTATATCTGGAAAGTTTGGATCTATGCAAGAATGGATAAAAAACTTCACTAAAATAAAGGTGCAGCTGGTAATTATTGTTTTAATTACCTTTCTGGCTTATTCGAACATTCTGCAGAATGATTTTTTAGCAGATGACAGGGCGTTTATCCTGCAGTGGGACTTGCCCCGTGACATCAGGAATATCCCAAATTTATTTATCAGTAAAACCAACCCTCCCGGGCTCCCGCAAGACTACCGGCCTGTCAGGACAACCTTACTGGTCTTAAGTTACCAGCTTTGGGGTACAAATCCGGTTGGGTATCATTTTGAATCAATGATAATCCACCTTATTATTACAATTCTGGTCTATTTTATAACCAAGGAATTAGTATTAAGTATTAAGTATCATGTATTACGCAAAGACCCCTTAATACATAATACATACTACATAATACCTTTTCTGACTGCCCTGCTTTTTGGACTGCACCCGATTCATACAGAAGTAGTTGATTATGTAATGGTTAGCTTTAACACTGTGTCCGTAGCTTTTTTATTGTTGTCCTTCTACTTATACCTGAAAACTTTGAAAAAACTGTCGGTAGCTTTTTTTCTCTTGGCCCTCTTTACGTACGAGATAGCCTTGGTATTGCCATTTCTAATTATGCTCTATGACTTCTGTTTTAAAACCATTAAGAAAAATTATCTAAAAAATTTTTCTTTAAGATATCTGCCTTACTTTTTTTCGGTATTTTTATTTTTATGGATCAGAGCCGGTTTGGCGGGGATGGGAAATGCAGAGAGGGGGCAATATCTGCTGGGTAGTTTCTATCTGAATATGTTAATTATGCCAAAATTAATCTGGAAATACATTGAGCTTTTGGTTTTTCCTTTAAACCTCTCGTTTATTCATAGAATTGCTAAGGGCTTTGAAACTTATCCTACTCCGTATTCAAATTTTGCATCCATTCAAAAAATGTCAATACTTAGTCCTGAAGTTATATTGCCAAGCCTGGTTCTGCTGGTTTTAGTAATCATTCTGTTTTGGAGTTTAAAAAAATTTCCGGTAATCTTTTTCTGTCTAGGATGGTTTTTTATAAGTATGTTTCCTTTTTTCAACCTTATCCCGATAGGCGTCACGTTTAGCGAAAGGTACACATATTTGGCTTCAGTCGGTTTTGTTATTCTCATAACATATCTGTTCCACATCTGTTACTATCGGATCAGATGGAAGAAATTGGCTGTTTTACTGCTTGTGTTAATTTTAATTTTTTTATTTTTCAGGACGTATATCAGAAATTACGACTGGAGGAATATGGAGACATTTACAAAAAGTATTTTGAGGGTCAATTCGGAAAGTCTGATAGCCCGTTACAATTTAGCCCTTTATTATAAAGATACTGATCCCGGCCAGGCAGTTTTAGAGTACCGGAAGCTTTTGGAGATTGACCCCAGAGTTAAAGAGGCTCATTTTGACCTGGCTAATGTTTATTTGGCAACAGGTTACATCGAGCTTGCTGCACTGGAGTTTAACAGGACTTTAACGCTGGACTCAAATTTTATTGATGCTTATATTGCTTTAGGGCAGATCAATTTATCAAAAGGCCAGCTTAATATAGCAGAAGAATACTTCAAAAAAGCTTTGAATGTTGATCCAAGAAAATACCTGTTATTTCAGCTGCCGAAGAATGAAAGTGAAATTGCAATATCCCGCTCGCAGGCACTGGCAGGTTTACAAGCAGTCAAAGAGAAGCTTTCCCGGGAGTAAATATGGTAACAAAAATAATAGTTTGTCCAAACTGTAAAAACAAATCGAGCATAATTTTAAAAGTTGATTCAGGAAAATTCAAAATCTTTTTCTGCCGGCAATGCCTGACCGGTTTTACCTATCCTGCCCCCAAAAATATTGCAAAATATTATTCCAAAAAGTATTGGGTACCTAAAGGTTGGATTGGGCAGTTAAAAGTAAAAATTTATGCTTTTTTCCAAAGCAGAAGGTTAAAATGGGTTCAAAAAAAATTACACCGGGGAAAAATTTTGGATGTGGGGGCGGGTGAAGGAATTTTCGCAAAGAAGATAGGGGCTCGATTTACGGTAGTTGGTATCGAACCGCCTTTTTCCAAAATAAAAAATAAACATATAATTAAAGTTGATTTTTTAAAATGGCAAACTAATCAAAAATTTGATGCAATAGTTTTTTGGGAAAGCCTGGAACATACAAGAGTCCCTCAAAAATATCTTGAAAAAGCATATAATCTGTTGAAAAAAGGAGGCCTGGTTTTTATAGAATATCCTGTCCTTGATTGTTTGGAATCAAAAATTTTTGGTAGGTTTTGGTACCATCTTGATTTGCCAAGGCATCTTACTCATTTTACAGAAAAAGGGTTGGAAATTATAACTGCAAAGACAGGTTTTAAAAAAATTGACAGCAAAGATGTATTTGCCCTTGAATATATGCTGCCCGGTTTTTTATCAAGCGCTTTAAATATTAAACTTAATGAAGGTTCACCTGCGATTTTAATTTCATTTGCGGTATTCTTGATACCGGCATTTATTATAGAATGGTTATCTTATCTTTTTAACCAATCACCAATCCGGGTTATGATTGTAAAGAAAGTTTAAAAACTTATGACTGAGCCTAAAATAGCAGCAATCCTGCCCGCATATAAAGCAGAAAAAACATTATTGCCCTTTTTAAAAACTTTACCGGCAGGAGTTTTTGATGAAATTATTTTAGTTGATGATTGCTCACCGGATAAAACTTATGAGATTGCCAAAAAACACCGCGGGATCAAGGTATACCAGAACCCAAAGAATTTAGGTTATGGGGGGAATGTCAAACAATGTTTGAAAATCGCTTTGAAACATGGGGCGGATGTTATGATTGAAATCCATCCTGATGGTGAATACGGGGCAGATGGGATTGTTCCGGCGCTTTTGGAAATTAAAAAAGGGGCACAATTTGTACTTGGTAACCGTTTTGCTAAAAACCCCCTAATATCGGGTATGTTTTTATGGAAGTATGTTTTAATCAGGGTATTAAATTTAATTCATAATCTGATTTTACGGACAAATATTCCCGATTTGCACCAAGGTTTTCGGGTTTATACCCGGCAGCAATTAAACAGAGTAAATTTTAAAAAGATGAGTGATGGTTATATTTTTAGTTTTGAAATTATCATAGAGACAATCTCTAAAAAAATGCATATTGCGAGCGTTCCTGTCAGTATAAAATACAAAGGTGCCAAAAGGGGAGCTTCCTTTAAAAATAGTTTTATATATGGTTTACAAACTCTTGCAATTTGTTTAAGGGGAAACAGCTATTTTTTAATTCCAATATTTTTAATAGTTGTTCAGGGGATATATTCAATTTCATCAATAGGCGAACTGAGGCTTGAGGAAGCGATTGAATCTATAAGAAGTGTTTACTGGTTTCAAAATCATCTGGTCTGGAATGGTGGATATACAAATTTAGGATGGTATACGATTTTGGCGGTTGTCTATAATATCTTTGGTTTTAGTGTTTATAGCGCTAAGTTTGTTAAACTTTTTGTTTACATTTTAGCGCTTTTATGTCTTGCAGCTCTTTTAAAAAAATACTTAGGTGAAAAATTAGCTATCGTTCCTCTTTTAATGATTGGATTCTCACCAACCCTCATATATTTAAACAGTTTACAGATATCGCATGGCATAGAGGTAAGTTATTTTTTAATCTGCTCTTACTTAATTTCTAACTTAAATTTTAAAAAAGGAGCTGAATGGGGATTACAAACAATTCTTGGAATTATAGCTGCAATTGCCGCTCTTTCATATCCGGCATTTATTTACTACCTGCCAATCATTAGTTTTTATTATTTATATCAATTAAAAAATCAGTGTAAAAAGGCATCAATAAGCTTAATTGTATTTTGCGGGTATCTTTTACTTAGTATTTTATATATTAAGAATAGACAAATTCTTATATATGATACAAACAGTAATTTAGGATTATTTAGAGGAGGAGGCAGGTTAGAATTTGATTTGGATCTTTTGGTAAGTAACTTTAGAATAATGTTTTCAGATTTATTTAAAATCCCAGTTAGTTATTATTTTGAACCATTAAAAACAGAGTTTTCAGATTTTTATCCAATGTTTGTAGTAATTTTTGTTATGGTTATGAGTTTAGTGCTTTTTCTTAAAATAAAAAGACTACGGTTTTTTATTGGATTTATTTGGATTTGTTTTTTAGGTTATTCAATTATTTTAAACTTATTTGGACCTATTGGGTTAGGAGGGGTAAGAAGGGAAACAATTATTCTTACTTTATTTTATTTACTTTTTGTAATTGTTTGGAAATTTATCTCAAACATAAAGAAATCTTCTTTCGGCCGGAATTTAGTTTTAATAGTTCTTGGTTTATTACTTATACATCACATCTTTGTTTACCCCCAAAATTTGAAACAATTGAATAAACAGAGTAAATTTGGTAACTGGTTTGCTCCAAATTCGGAACTTAATTTTAAAAGTCAAATCAAAACTATTGAAGCAGAAGATCTATGGGTTGATTGCGAGGAAAATGTTAATCCCTATGCGCATTCAAGATGTGCAGGTTTAAGTATAAACTATGCCCTAGTAGCAGGCGAGTGTTTATGGAACAGGCGGCTTTGTCATAAAGTCATAGCTTTTGATGCAAAAAACCAAAAACATTTTTTGATTAATTTAGATTTTTGGGGGGAGGGATCACATGCTGAACCATGAAAGACAATTTACAATTTACAATTTTCAATTTTCAATGAAAATTTCAAAAGTGAATGTTCAGTTAACAATAATTATTTTATTGACAATTTTCGCTTATTCCAATATTTTCTCAAACGGTTTTGTGATTGATGATAAGAGTTTTATTGGGGGTTGGGAGGGGACTAAAAGTTTAGCAAACATCCCGAAATTTTTTGAGGGCAATGTTCCGCCGGGTCATGAAGGGGTTTACAGGCCCTTAAGAAGCGTGCTTTATGCAGTATATTACCAGGTGTTTGGCACAAATATTTTTGGTTACCACCTTCATTCTTTATTGGTGCATCTGGCAGCAACTATGCTGGTGTATTTTATAATCCAGGCTATTTTTGCGACATATAAGACTGATAAGTCATATAAGACCTATATTCCTTTTGTCACTGCCCTTTTTTTTGGCCTCCACCCCATCCATACAGAAACCATTACATATATAGCTTCGGGGATGGATGCAACAGGTATGATGCTTATGTTTTTATCCTTCTACCTATACCTTCGGGCACAACTCACCCCGGGGGTGAAGAAAATGCAGTTACACCCCCGGGGTGTAATCCTGGGAGCCTCAGTATTTTCTGCATTGGCAGCCTATTTTACCAATGAAACCACACTTATTTTGCCACTGCTGTTAATGCTGTATGATGTCTGTCTTCAAAATCGTAAATCTTCAATCCTAAATCTTAAATCACTTGTAAAATATAGTCCATATTTGCTGGGAGTTATTTTATATTTAGGAATTAGATTTTTCGGTTTGCATATCAGCTCAAGAGGGCCGTATCTTGCAGACAGCATCTATTTAACCGTACTCACCATGACTAAAGTGTTTGTAAAATATATCTCCCTTATGTTTTTGCCTTTAAACCAGGCAAACAACCATGCTGTTTCTAAAGGGATCGAGGCATTTGTTTACAGGGGTTACAGCCCTGATGCAATAAAGGCCCAAACATTATTTGATGCAGAAATATTACTCAGTGTTGTTGTTATTGTTGCACTTCTCATGTTTGCCTGGAAGATGAAGAAGAAACTACCCATTGTAACTTTTGGGATTGGATGGTTTTTTATTTCTCTTTTGCCTGTATCTGAAATTGTCCCGCAGGGCTCAATGTTGGGTGAGAGGTTTTTGTATATACCGTCGTTTGGGTTTTGCTTGCTGTTGGGATTGTTTTTTAGGGAGGTCATACGACGTATCAGACTTATTGGTCTCATAGGACTTATAGGACTGATAGTTTTTTACTCGGTTCAGACTTATCAACGGAACAAAGATTGGCATGATGAACTAACTCTTTGGTCTAAAGATATCGCAGTCTATCCTGATGAAAATGCCTACGCATATTTTCAACTGGGGAATGTTTATCTGGAAAATAACCAGCTGGATGAAGCACTCTCCAACTATAATCGTTCTTTTGAAATCAACCCTCATTTTGCAGTGGCTGTTGCAAGTGCAGGCAGGGTTTATGAGCGGCAGGACAATAAAGATGAGGCGGTAAGAAACTATCAAAAAGCCATAGATACAGACCCTAATTTTTGGGAAGGGTATATTATTTTAGGGGCTATAAATATTGAGAATGGCAACTTTGATATTGCAAGTAAATATTATCAAAAACTTGCTGCAATTTATCCGCAGTATACTGCTGCTAAAGATATTTTAGAACAGCTTTCCAGGATCGAACCGGGTACTAAAAATCTCAAAGTAAGAGAGGGTGGTATCTATCAGGCATTCAGTAATGGGGCAGTTGCACTGACATATCCTGCGGGTTGGAAATTTAGAGACGGCAAGACAGAGTTTAAACTTACAGACAGAGATGAGAAACTAAAGATTGATATTAAAAAAACTGAAACGAAAGAAAGTTCCCTTACGGACTATCTTGAATCAAGAAAAGATACTTTTGGGTTATTGAAGAACCAAGGGTCGGCTAAAATACCTCAATTTGACAATTCTTTTGTAAAAGTCTGGCAGGATCCCGTGGAGGGGGATATTTTAAAATTGCAGTTTTTCCTTTTAAAAGGAAGTGATATTTTAGAGATTTTAGTTTATCCGGCAGATTCGCCTTTGATGGGTCAATTTAATGAGATTTTAGCAAGTATTAAAATAGTAACATCACCCAAAAAATGATTGGTCTTATATTGTCAAGGGTTTATCAGTATTTATTGGTTCTTACGGTAATACTTCTTTTTTACGGAAATACTTTAGGTAACGGATTTGTTTACGATGACCCTGCGTTTATTACGAATAATGACTTAGTTCATAGTTTATCAAATATCCCAAAAATACTTACTGGATGTTTAATGGGTTTTTCGGGTGCAACCTGCCAGGATGCAGGAGTCTATTATCATCCGTTTTTATTTCTACAGTTTTTGTTTACTTATCAAATTTCGCCAGATCCATTTTTATTCCATGCAGTAAATTTATTAATTTTATCAGGAACAATCATGCTGGTACTGATTTTTTTTGAAAAGATTTTTGGAAAAGGATTGTTACCTATTCTGGCGGTGCTGCTAGTACTTATAAATCCTATCAACTCCGAGATTGGTAACTTTGTTTCTGCAGTAAATGATCAATACTTGGTGATATTTTTTATTTTAGGCTTTTTAAGCCTGATAAAATTTTCAAAAACAGGAACTAAAAAGTATCTTTATCTGTCTTTATTTTTTTACTTTCTGGATTTAATAGCCAAAGAATCAGCAGTATTTTTATTTATTCCGGGTCTATTTTACTACAGATTTCTTACAAAATCAAAAAGCAAGCTTCCATTATATAAATTAGTCATGTGGTATCTTATCCCGCTCGTGTTCTATTCGGGTTTAAGAATTGTTGTACTGGGAAAGTTGATCCATAATTTAACCGGTTATCATGATATGGATTTTTTTACCCAAATTTTAACCGGAATCTCAATTTACCCATTATATTTATCAAAACTGTTATATCCTTTGCCCCTTAATGCTCAACACGATCCTCTTGTGATAAGGAGCATGAACCTGAGGTTTTATCTATCTTTAGGGTTTTGGATTGTAAATGGTTGGTTGGCTTATCTTCTAATCAGAAAAAAGCTGTACCGGATATTATTTGGTTTCAGTTTAATTTTTTTATCGCTTGTGCCGGTGCTTATTTTAATCAATAAAATCGGGCGGTTTATTTTAGCCGAGAGGTATCTATTTTTACCAAGCATCGGCTTTTCACTGGTTGTTGTTGGATTCATGGTTAAGATTTTAGGAGCACACCTGAAAAATGTTAGGCTAAAATATATTCTTGTTGGGTTGTTTTTGATATATGTTGCGGGTAGTTGGTGGGTTGTATTCAACAGAAACAGAGACTGGAAGAATGAATTTACTTTTAACAAAAGTATAGCGGCATTCACACAAGATAACTTTGGGGTTTTGTATAA
>CAZFVS010000043.1:0-393 GCA_964522265.1 uncultured Gammaproteobacteria bacterium
AGGATGACAAAACGGTGTTAGTACAAATGGAAGGGAAAAAACCCGTTCCCATAAAGGATTTCTTAAATGGTCGTCCTGATTTTCCGATCAAAAATATTTAAGCGGCCACAGCCGACTGGGGTTCTTTGGGCAAAAATTGTTTGTTAAAATCCTTTTTTACAATCCTTAAGCATTTAGTGCAGTATTTATTACTTTTAAAAACATGCAGGTTGGGCTTCCTTAAGCGTTTGGTGATTTGGGCGCGCAGGGGCCACTGTGAAGCACCGGAAGAACCTTTTTTATGCCTTGACCAGGCGGTTTTAACTGAACCTTTACTGCATCTTGTACAGACTGCCATATTTTTTTTAAAAAACTATGCTAGAATATTATCACAAACCAGTTCAAAACTCAAAA
>CAZFVS010000043.1:488-4435 GCA_964522265.1 uncultured Gammaproteobacteria bacterium
CCCTGAGTTTTTAGCTTTATCTTTAGTAATCTTACTTTTCTCGGTCATAGTGCATGAAGTTATGCACGGGTTTTTGGCCTTAAAGTTTGGCGACCATACAGCACAAGCTGCCGGCAGGCTTACTTTAAACCCGATCCCTCATATCGACCCCATAGGAACAATCTTGCTACCACTTATGTCCTACATTCTTCCAGCCCTCACCGGGATCAGCCCCGGATTTCTGATAGGCTGGGCTAAACCCGTACCGGTCAATCCATTGCATTTTACCAATATCAGGCGGGGGGAATTTTTTGTTTCCATTGCCGGAGTCAGCTCAAATTTTCTTTTAGCGCTTGTTGCAGCAATTTTTTACCATATTATTAATGCTTTTGCGGGTTTTCATTATCTTTTAACACCTATTTTGCAGTTTACTGTATCAATCAACTTAATGCTGGGTATTTTTAACCTGCTGCCGATTCCCCCGCTTGATGGATCTAAAGTACTGATGTCACAGCTTCCTTATAAGTTAGCCCGTGAGTATGAAAAAATATCTTCTTACGGAATTTTTATTATATTATTCCTTTTATATTTCAATATTTTGGGTTTGCTGTTGAGGTTTGTGTTAATACCGCTCCATATACTCTTGGGCGTGCCGCCGCTTTAATAACCATCTCCTTCGTTCCGCACTCAGTCCGTACTCCTGTCAAAATGCTCCGCATTTTGCAGATGATCTCCCTCGTTCCACTCAGTCCGATTATTGTCCGAAATTTCTCTTTTGTTTTTGATACCATAAAACTGCTTTTTTCAAATCATTACCATTAAAATCCGGCCAGAGTTTTTTTGTAAAATAAAGTTCAGAATAGGCTGTCTGCCAAAGTAGGAAATTTGATAGCCTGATATAACCGCCAGTCCTTATCACCAACTCCGGATCCGGCTGATTTGCAGTATATAAATGTTTTGAGATAATTTCATCATTTAATTTATCAACTTCAATTCCCTCTTTAACTAAATTTTTAACCGCCATAATTAACTCTTTTTTGCCACCATAGTTGAGGGCTAAATTAACAGTAATGGATTCATTTTTGATATACATTTTTCTCACTTCTTCGATAATTTTTCTGATTGATTTGGGCAGGCCTTCCAGCTCGCCCAAAACACCCACTCTCACCCCTTTTTCTATTAATTTTTTAACTTTGGATCTGAAAGATAGCCGTAAGAAATGAAACAGACCGGATACTTCACGTTTGGCGCGCTCTTTGATATTTTCTGTTGAGAGTGCATAAACAGTTAGGGTTTTAACTCCGAGTTTGGAGGCCGGCTCGATCAAATTCTCCAAAGCCTTTGATCCTTCTTCGTGGCCTTTTATATCAGGGAGACCACGGGATCTCGCCCATCTTCTGTTACCGTCCATTATTATCGCAATATGTTGGGGCACTCTATCCTTGGGGAAAATTTTAGCCATATTTTCAAACGGACTATAATTCTATTGTACCTTCGCAGTACCACGAGTGTAAACTCGGGCTATCATACCACAAAAAAAATTAGGGGGTCAAGCTGACCGCATGTGAGGATACCAGGGGCTTCTTGGAGAAAGTGTGGTTTCCGAAGTTGTTCTTGGTGAAATCCACCTGCGTAAATTATCCGGACTGCCTGCTTTATCGTTTGTACCAGAAGCTCTGGCTCCCCCGAAAGGTTGTTGCCCAACTACTGCACCTGTAGGTTTATTGTTAATGTAAATATTTCCCGCAGCAAATCTGAGTTTATCCAAAGCCTGGTTTATAGCACACCTATCGTTTGCAAATATGCTACCTGTCAAAGCATAAGGTGAAGTCGTATCAACCAGTTGCAATACATTTTCCCATGTCATCTCGTTCGGGTTGTAATAATAAATCGTTGGTACCGGTCCGAAAATTTCCTCCTCCATAGGTTCACAGTGAGGATTCAAAGCTTCTATGATAGTCGGATAAACATAATACCCTTCTTGTTTACTGTGCTTCCCGCCTTCCCAAATTATCTTCGCGTCACTTGATGCCTTAACCCTATTGATGTATCCCGTAATCCGATCATATGCTGCCTCATCTATCACGGCGCACATAAAGTTGGAAAAATTCCACGGATCTCCTACTTTTATTTTGCTTGTAAATTCAAATAAATCTTTTTCCAGTACCATACGGTCTGTAGACGGCAAATAGATTCTGGAGGCAGCAGAACATTTCTGACCCTGACGTTCAAAAGCACCTCTGACTATAGCTGTAGCAACTGCTTTCGAACCTCCAATCGATTCCTTGTATGACGGGTGAACAGCAATAAAATCCTTTCCGCCTGTTTCTCCAACAAGCTTCGGATAAGTTTTATAAACCCGCCTGTTAACATTCCTGCCGACTGTTTCCCAAATCCCATTAAAAACATTTGTAGAACCTGTAAAATGCAGGCCGGCAAAATCCGGATGGTTTAAGATTACCTCTGCTGCATCAGGCCCGGAAGGATAAATTAAATTAATTGCTCCGGGAGGCAACCCGGCTTTATTAAAAATTTCCATTGTCACATTTGCTGCAACAACCTGCTGGTATGAAGGCTTCCAAACAACTGTATTGCCCATCAAAAACGGCGCTGCCGGCAGATTGCCGCCGATAGATGTAAAATTAAACGGTGTCAGCGCCCACACAAAACCTTCTAAAGGTCTTCTGTCAATACTGTTAATTGTCCCCTTTCCAGATAAAGGCTGTTCTTGATAAATCTGCTGGGCAAATTTTACATTATATCGCCAAAAGTCAGCCAGCTCGCAGACAGCATCAATTTCCGACTGGTATATTGTCATGCTTTGCCCAAACATAGTCGCTGCATTCATTTTGTATCTGTATTCATCACTAGTCAAAATATCGGCTGCTTTAAGTAAAATTTTGGCCCGGTCTTCAAAGCTTAAATTGGGCATTATAGATTTCTTTGACCACATAGCTGATTCAATCGCATCTGCTACATCGGCTTTTTCCGATTTTGCCCTATTAGCTAAAATATGACTGTGCAGGTGCGGCATGACCACCGGAACCAATTCTTGAGACATCATTTCAACACCGCCAATATACATTGGGATCTCTCTGGGATTATTCCAGGCAATAGCTAATGCATAATTTTGGAGCTCTTTTTCGCGACTCCCGGGAGCATAATCTTTTACTGGTTCGTTATAAGGATCGGGGACTCTAAAACCTTCAGACATTTACTCTGCGAGATTACCTCATCTTAATAGCTCTTGTCAACTCCGATTTAATCGGGGTTAATACCATGTTGAGTTGGTAATCCTTTAAGGATATAACCTGAATATCTGCTTTTTTACTTTGATCCTTTATATTATCGGTTACCAAGATGGCATTATATTGTTTGGCAAGTGATAAAAACGAAGCATCATAATAAGTTACACCATGCTCATAAGCTAACGAGAAAGTTTCACGAGCGGATTCTTCTGATTCAGGAATAAAAGTCACGGGTATAGAGTAAGCTGTGCCAATAGAGATATACGCTTGCTGAGGAGTGAGTTGTTTGCCTTTTAAAAGTACATTTCCCACTTCATATTTTACAAGCTCAGGAGCGATTAGTTCAATTTGACCTGCTTTTACATCCTGGAGAATTTTATCTGCAATTTCTAGGTTTTCTTCCCTGTTTTTATTTATCCATTTAACAAATACTGATGTGTCAATAACTAACGTATTCATTAATGAGCGCTGCGATCTTGCCGCAAGAATTCAGATGTACTGAGATTACCTTTACCTGATATACTTCTTGCTTTTTTGATATTTTCCCAAATTTTATCCCAATTAATCTGGCTTTGGTGAGGCTTAATCACAATTTCATCAGGCTTTATAACTGAAATAGATACAGCAGATGAAGGGGTAACCCAATTTACCATCCTACGGATAGAGTCAGGAATAGTTAATTGACCCCGTTCTCTGATAATTGAAACCGTTTTCATATTT
>CAZFVS010000043.1:4445-8402 GCA_964522265.1 uncultured Gammaproteobacteria bacterium
TATAAACCGGGACAGATTCCCTCTTTTACCTTTGAAATTTGCCACACGTTTAAGTTGCGCTCGGAGCTTTTTCCAATCTACTTTCTTTTCTCTTTCGTAAGGTTCAATAATGATTTTGTTATCTCCCTCCGTTTTTATCCGAACTGCTTCGTTAATATTTACCCAGGGTAAACGTTCCCGAATCTCATCAGGTATCGTCAGTTGTCCTCTTTGCCTTATAGTGGCTGTGGATATATAAGCATTATTCATATTTTCAGAATATCAGAAATTCTGAATAATGTCAAGGTTCATCCTATAACTTCATTTTGTGGTATAATTAAAATATGCCAACAGAACAGGAAAATCAAATTCCAGTAGAAAAATCCCGGAAAAATATTAAATCATCGGGTGAGCTGGCAAAAACTCTAGGATATAACCGCAATCCTTTTGAAAAACCCACCACCTGGTATAGAACCTTTGAAAAACCCATTAAAACTCCAAGAGGTAACGGTTTTGCTACTTTTTCAATCCAGGACCTTACATATGAACCTTCAGAAAGAATGCACATTGGAGTTACTCTGAGCCAAGAACCAACCGCATGGGCAACTGCAATTGACCTGCTACAAAAAAGTCCGGGAGTTAAAGAGGAACTCAAAGATGAAATCCGTCATGGTAGCGAATTTGATAAATCCGCACTAAGACAAGGCGGCTATAATAAACTTGCTCAAATTTTGCTCCAACTGGAAGAAGAAGGTTATTTCGCGGAACTTTTAACAAAACTGCTCGAAGGAAGGGAGAATACACACAGAGTAGCTGAATTGTTGCTTTCAAAATTTAGCGAGGCTTTTCCTGAATTTAAAGTATTGCATAATTTGTTAGATATAGAAAATTTAATACAGCTTATTGGACCTCCTTCTAAAAATGGTAAAACCGCCCGGGTTATCAATTTAAAAGCATACCAATCCCTTTTTACAGTGGATATTGGTAAAGTTGGGCTTGATAAACCTTTTAAAAAACTGGCCAATCTTAGGGAAAGCTCTAAGGTTGACGAGTGGCGGTTTGAGATAGGAGATTTAGAAGAGACCGGACAAGCTGCTGAAGATGCTACCATCTTAACCCTGGCATATCTTAATCAAAAATGGGAAACGATTTCCCACTGGCGTTTTAAAGAAAAAGGACTTGACAATGTAGCAAAAGTTTTGGGGTTTAAAGAAACAGGTCAGTTGGCAAAATTAAGAAATCGGCTAGTTTTAGATATGCTCTTGAAAAGGGATTACACAGAAAGTGCTGCTGGATATCGGGATGCTGCAGAAGCATTAATTAATCAAAAAGGGGGCGAAGACTTTGCAAAAGCACAGATAGGTTTAATTGTGGCACAAGCAAGAATTTATCACTTAGCCAATAGCGATGCTTCAGATGAAATCCAGGCTGCAATTAGCTATGCCGAAGGTATGCAAGATGCCGGATTTGAGGGATTTGATGAAATCCTTAAAAGATTAGGCTCTTTTTAAATATTCCTGGATTTTTCATTCAAATTTTCGTAAAATTGAGCGTGAGTGCCGAGATAGCTTAGCACGCGCCTCCTTAGCTTAGTGGCAAAGCAGCGGTTTTGTAAACCGTCGACAACAGTTCGATTCTGTTAGGAGGCTCATGAAAACAAGACGGGTTCGCTCTCGTCAAAGACGAAGGCATGTTATCCCACAGTCGGCTCATCTTTTCATCTGTTGACTTTTTTCAGAATCCGGTTCTATACTCATTTGTGGAGAAAGAATTTCGGGAAGTTACCCGCCTGTTTGTTTTAGGAGATGAGTTTACTGCTTTCTGTAAGCGCGCTGAAGAAAAACCCAAAGAATTTCCCGCTGATTTTTTGAAAGCCTGTGCAGATATTGGTTTTTTGGGTATGGATATCTCTCCTGAGTACGGCGGAATCGGTTTGACTCCTCTTGAACAAGCTGCGGTCATTGAAGAATTTTCCAGAGGCCATGCCGGTTTGGGGTTGGGCGTTTTAGTCCATAATTCCCTGGCTTCCTACCCGATTAACACCTTCGGCAACCACGAACAAAAATCCAGATACCTACCGGGGATGGCGTCAGGCGAACTTTTCGGCTGTTTCGCTTTAACCGAACCCAATGTCGGATCCGATGCCACGGCGCTTGAAACAAAAGCTATCCGGGATGAAACCCGCAGAGGATGGAAAATACGGGGCAGCAAGCAGTTTATCACCAGTGCAAACGGCGCGGATATCGCGGTTGTTGCAGCCAGAACCGGTACAACTGAGAGCCGGGGCAGAGGAATAAGCGCTTTTATTGTTGAAATCAAAGACAAAACAGAAGTTACCATCCCTGAACCCTACACAAAAATCGGGCAAAAAGGTTCCACGCTCTGTGAGATACATTTTGATGATCTGTTTGTCCCGGATGAAAACCTGCTCGGACAGTTAAACGGCGGATGGAAACCGGTGTTTGGTTCCACCCTGAACCATTCCAGAGTACAGATTGCATCCCAAGCTGTAGGAATAGCCCAAAGAGCTCTGGATGAGACGAAAAGCTATGGCGAGGGCAGAAAGCAGTACGGAAAATTTTTAACAGAGCTTCCCGGCTGGGCAAACCATCTGAGTCTTCTCAAAAGACAGGTGGAATTGTCGCGCTTTTTAACCCAAAAAGCAGCCGCGCATGAAACCGAAAATGACCCGGACTTTTTTGTTTGGGCATCGGTTGCAAAACTTATCGCTGCGGAATCTGTTATCCGAATTGCTGCAGATGCCATGCTGCTGCACGGCGGGATGGGATATATGGCGGATATGCCCATAGCACTACTTCTTGCTGATGCCGCGCCTATACGCATCTATGAGGGCTCCTCCCATGTTCAATGCGCAATTCTGGAAAAATATTTCTCCAGAAAAAGACTGGCAAAGCTTTTTCTTCCCGGCGACTCGGTCATCAGGAATGTATCTGATATGAAACCCTTAGACGAGCTGAAAGAAGAAATCGACCACTGGAAGTTTAAGAAACCCTCACCATATTTCAAGGTTATCAAAGCAGGAAGCTGCCTGGGTAGTTCAGTGGTAGAACGCCATCTTGGTAAGATGGAAGTCGCGGGTTCAATTCCCGCCTCAGGCTCACGAACAGAGTGAGTGAGACAAGGCGGGAAGAGACGAGTCATCGAAGGCTCATTCCCGTCATAGGCTCCATAGGAATTTTATCAAACTCGTGGATTTTAGCTTCGAGAAGTTGCGGAAATTTGTCAAAATTTAATCCCATAACCTTACACCCTAACGGGATTTGAACTAGCTTTGAAACTACAATTTTTTCCCTTGCTCTGGTTCTTCGAAACCTCCCATCCACTCTGACCCATAAAATTCTTGCATAACTGCACAAGCCAGAAAATACACAATTTCTTGTCTTTCTCTTAACTCTTCTTCTGAAGTTTTGGGATAATCTTTCTTGATTAGTTCTAACGGTAACATCTCAAATAATCACCTCCAATCTTATTAAATATTCCGCAGATCCAATTCTGCCTATGCTATAATGTATTTGTGAAAATAATTTCAAAAGTTGACGCATTGAATGTCTCAAAGCCAGAAGGAACTAATGTTACGTATTATCTTTTTGATGAATATGAGGTTCATTATAATGAACAGGTTCCCCATTCTACCCAAACTTGGCATCATCACGAAAGGATTTGGGAATCATTATTTATTATTGAAGGAGAGTGCACAGTAAAGTGGAAAGAAAATGGTGAAGAGAAGGAAGAAATAGTAAAAACGGGTGACTTAATAGAAACAGAAAGAACACCACATACATTTATTAATCATACGAACCAAGTAGTCAAATTTTTAGTTATCAAACAAGTTCTGACTAGTGAAAATAAAAAAGAATTACTGAAAACCGATAAAGTAATAGACCAATAAAGCTACTATGTGATTAAGTTAATAATTTTTTACCTTGTTTCTTGGGCAAATAATTTTGCGGGGTTATT
>CAZFVS010000044.1:0-8360 GCA_964522265.1 uncultured Gammaproteobacteria bacterium
AGTTGTTTGGTGGTTTCAATCTTTCTCAGTTTTCTCTCTTCAACAATTTTTCCGGCAATTTTTTTGGCAAACTTCTCCTCCCCCAATCTCCCAAAAAGGTCTGCCAGCTCATCCTCATACAACCCGTTTACTAAATCACTGGCTTTCACACTGGTCGCAGAATCCATCCTCATATCCAAAGGTGTATCTTTACTGAAACTAAATCCCCTCAAACTACCCAGCTGGTAAGACGAAACTCCCAAGTCAAAAAGTATTCCAGAAATAGTTTCATCATTCACTATTTTTTTTAAATCAGCAAAATTACCCTTATTGAGAATTAATCTTTTTTCTTCTATCTCTTTACGGAATTTTTTGGTAACTTCTAAAATTGCTTCCGAATCCTGATCAATCCCCAAAACCTTCCCCCCTGCTTTTAAAATCTTTTCCGTATGCCCTCCTCCCCCTAAAGTCGCGTCAACATATAAACAGTCTTTTTGGATATTGAGGCAGTCAACAACTTCATCCACTAAAACTGGGGTATGGAAATTATCCATATATGTATTTTACAACAGTATTTAACTGAAGTTGTTGTTTTGGGGTTAAATATTTCTCCGATAAAATTGAGGTATTAATTTGTCCGGATTTCGCTATCGCACCTAATAAATATGCACCATCCCTTAAGGTCCTTGCTTTACTTTTTTGGTCTAATGAAATCAAACCAAATTTATACTTATTACCCAGCATCCATTCCTGTGTATCAATGGACGCCCAGTAATAATAACCATTGATTTTTACACCTTGACTGATCGCCCCTTCTATAGCAATCAGGTGGGTTAGGATATAAAAAGCCTGCATCTTACCTTCCTTATCTGCAATACCATTTTCTGTAATTATGATAGGTTTCCTGTATCTCTTGTGTAAATCCATTAACAGGTCATGGAAAAAAACCGGCGTTATAGACCACCCTGTATCAGAAACAAATCCTTCCGGTTTAACAGTTTCCAAAAAAGGTGCAGTCTTTATCACACCTTCAGCATCATCACGTAAAGTTACCTTTATGGTTGGTTTAAATTTTAGGAGATAACTATGATAATAATTGACACCGATAAAATCTACAAAGTCTAAGCTTGAATCAATTAATTTATTATTCCCCAAATAATTTGCAATACCTGTTATTTTCCTGTCCAAAAAGGAGTTGGGGTTGTGAGGGGTCAAAAACTTGACTGCATTTGCAACTCCGACTTGAGCATTCGGGATATGTTTTTTTAAAAGTTCAAAGGCATAATAGTGAGCCTTTCTCAAATTTTGCTCCACCTGGAAAACTTGATCTACTCTAAATTTTTTACCGGGCGGCCAACTGCCAAAAATATATCCCATATCAATAATTTGACTGGGTTCGTTTAAGCTGACCCATTTCGAAACATCTCCAAATGCGTTTACCACAACCTCGGTATATTTTTTAAAGTCTTGGGAGATTTTTGGATTTTCCCAACCACCTTTACCGGCTGCCCAAACCGGCAGGGTAAAATGATTTAGGGTAATCATCGGTTCCATCCCCAACCCTTTCAGGCTGTCAACCATTTCTCTGTATCTTTTAATTGAACCTAAATCTATCTTTCCTTCTTCAGGCATAATCCTCGCCCACTCAAACCCTAATCTTTGGGCATTTAATCCCAAATTTCTAAGGGTTGTAAAATCTTCTTCAGCAACACCTTTTACCCACCAGTTTGGATTTATTCCATCGGGATGGCTTAAATTTTTTTCAGGGTGTCTTTGTAGATAATCGTCCCAATCTGTTTTTCTATCTCCAGTGTTACCCTCCACCTGATATGGTGAAACAGCGCTGCCGAAAAGGAAACCTCTGGGAAATTCCACAGACTGCAGTATAATTTTAAGATGCCTCTTCTTGCAATAGCCTAAACTTTATGATAACTTCCTAACAAATGTCAAAATCAATTGAGATAACAGACCTGGACAAAATTAAACAGGTTGTAGGCAATATCGTTTCGGATTCTAAAAATTTACCGGATACCAGTTATATAGATATCCGTGTTGAAGCAGGCGAGGGAATTGGTTCCTACAGCGAAGATGGTGAACCGAAAAGCACCAGTAAAGATTGGAATTTTTCCCTAGGTGTGAGGGTCATCGCCGGAAAACAGATTTTAGCTGCAGGCTACTACGGCAAACAGTTGGGGGCAGCGGACCTTAAAAAATTTTCCATTACGGCCAGGGAGGCTATCGCCATCGCTCATGAGCGTGCTGCAGCAAATGCATTTTACAAAAATGGGTTTGTCAAGAATTGGGGTGATTTTGGCCACACCGTCAATCCGACAAATCTTGCCCCAATTGAAATTCATAACCAAACTATAGCAGCAGAGTATGAGATTGATCCCCGCTCGATAACCCCTGAAAACATCACAGATTATGCTTGTGACTGCGCCAGAGTTGCTAAAAACCATCATCCGAATATTAAAAGGGTGGAGCTTGTAGTAAACACCGGCATCTCCCGCCAGATCTTTGCTTCATCCGAAGGATCTCTAATAGATCAATCATTTGCTTCAAGCGGGGGGACCGTTTTTGTAGTTGCAGCAGATGATCAGGGCGGCAAACCAGTGGATTTATATCACCATACCGGCAATCAGCTTGGGTTTGAAGCCTTAATTCAAGGTAAAAATTCCCACGAAAAAAACTTTGCGCAGTTTGCGGAACAGATCGCAGAAGAAGCATTGCAACTCAGCCGGGCTAAACCAGCTCCGGCAACAGATAAGCAGGTAGTTGTTGTTTTAGATCCGGATCTTCTCGCCCTTTTTGCCCATGAAATAATCGGGCATCCTTCTGAACTGGACAGAGCCTTAAAAATGGAAGCAGGGTATGCGGGCAGGTCCTGGTTTTTACAGGACTTAAACCATACAATGGTTGGCAAACAGGTTGGTTCAAAAATTTTAACCGCTTTCTCCGATCCAACCCTTAAAGGAGGTTATGGCCACTATCTTTATGATGATGAAGGCACTCCTGCCAAGAGAGTTTACCATATTAAAAACGGCATCTATCGTGATTTTATGAACAGCCGCCAGACAGCCGGCATCATCGGCGCCAAACCAAACGGGCATTACAAAGCAAATGACGCCTCAGTCATCCCCGTAATCAGGATGTCTGTTTCTGCGATAGCACCCGGAGATCAAGACCCCCAAAAAATCATATCCGAAGTAGAACACGGCTACTATTGTGTGGGCCACCGGATCCCGTCAATCTCTGAATCCAGGGAAAATTTTCAGATCGCTCCAAGGCTTATTTATGAAATTAAAAACGGGCAGATTGGAGAAGTCTTCCGCGATGGCAGGGTCACTGCAGATTCCAAAGATTTTTTTCTGTCGATTGATGCTTTGGGGAAGGATTTTAAAATATTTGCCATACCAAATTGTGGTAAAGGTCAGCCGATGCAGGCAAAACAGGTCGGTAACGGCGGGCCTACTGCCAGAGGCAGAGCCAGAATAGCAAGGGGGGAATGAATATGCAGAGTTTGGAAAAACTGAGAGAAACCACCAAACAGGGGATAGAGATTATAAAAAAGCAGCCGAATATGATCGAAGGCTTAGTGTATGCATCATCTAATTCCAGGACTGTCGGCCGCATTGTTTATACCACCCATATCTCCTGCAATGGGGTGGAAGAGTTGAAATCGGATGAAGACTTTGGGGTGGCTGTCGAAATCTGGTTTAAAAAAGGCAAAAAGAAACTTCTCGGATTCGGACACGAACCAAACGATTTAAGCTTAGCAGGCGTCAAGAAGGCCTTAAAAAAGGCCAAAAGAGACGCTGTAGAAGATAAGGATTTTAACGGTTTTTTAAAACCCGCGGATTTTCCTCCACGCCAAAAACAACTCAAGACAAATTACCATGATCAACAGGTTATGAATATGACTTTTACAGATGAAGCGCAGCTTCTTGCAAAATTAAGCTGGGAAACAATAAGCGGCGCTGTTGACGCAACTATTCCGTTTGCGAAAAAGCATAAGAAATCACCTGAGGATCTATCCTTTATCTTAAACGGCGATAACTTTATTATCAAAGAAAGGATGGCGCTTGAGACAACCAATGGTATCTCAGACTCGGATGAAACAACCGTCATCCTGTCGTTTTTAACTGCTATGCTGGAAAAAGAAAACTCCAAAGGCTCTTCCTGGGGAGGAAGATTAAAATTCGGCGACGACTTTTCTGCTTATGAAATCGGCAAACGGGCTGCTCTGGCAGCCATAAACGGTATCGGAGGAACCCGCATACCTTCCGGAAAATACCAGGTGGTATTCGGTCATCAGGCAGTAACGGAACTGTTTAGTCTGCTTGCCGGCCATCTCAATTTGGGGATGGTTGATATGGGGGCAACAATATTTTTAGGCAGATACGGACAAATGGTTGCCTCTGAAAATTTGACATTATATGACGATGCCACCCTGGAGGGAGGAGCCGGATCAAAGAGGATTACTTGTGAAGGTTGTCCAACAGGCAAAACCCTCCTCATTGATAAAGGTGTACTCACGGGGTATTTAACAGATTGGCGCACTGCAACCAAAGTTTTAAATAAAAAACAGGAATCCTCCCGAAAACTGGGGGTTGACCCTCATGAAATAAGACATGCCTTAAGCCCTAATAATGGTTTCCGTTTTGCCAGGGGAGGAGGCAGGGTAGCAAGCTCAGGAATTGGAATCAATGCAACAAACCTGGTTGTGGACAGCCCAAAACCATTACCCCCTGAGAGAATCATCAAGGATGTAGAAGACGGTGTATTCATCGGCAGACTTTGGTACACATATCCCGTGGGAGGATACTCTTCAGGAATAATTTCCGGCACTGCAGTTGCAGACTGTTACAGAATAAAAAATGGCAAATTATCCGAACCAATTTTGCCAAACACCTTAAGGCTGGAAGATAATTTAGGCGAGATGATTAAAAATATCATGGCTGTGGGCAACAACCGCGAGCAGACTATCCTTTGGGCCTCTGACGAGATCACCCATGCTCCCTGGGTGGCAATAAAAGATGTAAATCTTGTTTCAATTGCAGAATAGGAAACAACTGGCAATCTGCCAATTTCAATTTGTATAGTCTCTGATAAATCTACCATTTCTATATACTCTTGTTGGCACATCATAAACATTGACAACACCAGTTCTAAGGTTAAACATTCCATATACAAAATCTGCTTCAGTATTATAATTACCTTCCCTATAACCAAATTGTATTTTCAAAGATAATTGACCCTCTATCTCTTCAATTATTATACCTTGTCGTTTAAGAAAAGCTTTATAATCAGCAGCGTGAATATCTATATCTCTTAATTCCAAGGATAACATCTGAGCTAATCCATTCTTTACTCCTGTAAAACATGAAACCAAACCAATGGCTGCATCTTGAGTAAAAGCATCTCTTAATTTGCCTAAATTTCTCAACTGAGTATCGATATTGGCTCCACCTAAACCAATACTGGATCCTGATTCATCTTCTCCGCCTAAATTTATAAAGTCAGTGTCTCCATGAGCCATTAGTAACATATAGGCAATTCCTCCATGATTGTTTGCAGCACTTCTAATTACTCTGGAAATATCTTCAACATTTCCGGCTTCATATACTTTTAGTCCATATCCAATTGCTTTAACCTGTTTAAAGGCATGAGTTATTTGTTCTTTCTCTTTATAAGCCACCCCATTGATATCGTGCTGTGCTCCAATAATAATTCCATATGGAATATCCTGTTTTTCGTAGAAATCATACTGCTCTATTAATAAATCTAAGGGGTATCTAAAAAAGCTTAAAATTCCATACCTATTGATTAAAATTTTGGTTATTCCTGGTCTCGTTTTTTCCAATTGACAAATAAGCCCAAAATTATCAAAATATATTGATTCACTGCCTTTGGTTCTATCTTGTGTTTTTCCTACTGAATCATCCCAAGCATTCATTATTCTGGTAGATTGTTCTCCTGTTAATTCATCCAAAACAGCTGCCATCCGCAGTGGCCTGTCATATGTATTACTTCCCAAAACACCTAAATTAAGAATTGAATTTACCTGTCGGGAAAATCTTCTTGATAGGGCTCTATCTGGGGTGATTGCAGCTCTTACAAGTCCTTTAATTTGCTGAGGAGTCCCCGTTGCAATTAACCGTTTTACAGCATTTTCAACTTCTCTGTCGCTAATCTTCTCAGTTTCTAATAAAAGATTAAAATTGTTTGTTATTATTCCATCTGCTATTGCCACCAACTTTGGATCAGGCATATCCCCAAAAGAATGGGCCAATTTAAATGCTGGCGCAAGATATGTACCAGGCTCTTGTTGAATATAACTATTTATATCCTGAAGAATAATTTGTGCAAAAGCGGGAATTGCATCTACCAAATCTCTGTTGGATGAAGTCCGTCTCATTTTAGACAGACGTTCTAATAAATTCAGAGTCGTTGTAAAATGAGGCGTTCCTAAGGACAATTTGAACAAGTGCATGCTTTCTTGTATTACAGCAGCAACCGAGGTTGCCTTATCTATACTCATAAAACCTGCATTTAATGCATCTCCACAACTCCTTAAAGCTTCTTCATAAGCAGTAAGATCAAAATCCTGCCGTAATATTCTATCTGATTGTTCAACCATGTTGCGTATTATAAGATATTCTATACGCAGTGTCAAATACCCTAAGCTATGAGTTCAGTTCTTCCCAGTGTCATCCCCGCGAAAGCGGGAATCCATACCAATAATTATTTGTATAGATTCCGTGTCAAGCACGGAATGACAATGTACTGGGAAACTCTGAATAGTTACCCCTAAGCGGGATACCAATGTTGGCAACTGTCTTAAATGTGGACGAAGTTTTTACGAGCGCAGCGCGTACTCCACGAAGCGGAAGAATCACCAACTAGTCTTGCATTCTGAAGTAAATCTAAAACCCTACTACCTTCTTGTAAAGGATCAACTCTATTTAGACGGTTATTGTGTCTTCTTCTAACAAATGCATCCTCTCCATATCGTACGGGTTGATAATAACCATATATGTAGAAGTCAAGGACATTTGCGACATCCCTCCTTTCTCAATTAAATATTGTAATGGACTTTTAAGGTCTAAAGATTTATGTGGCCTCACTGTGTTATACCAGATTAAATACTCAGCCAGTTTCTGGTTAAGTAATACTTTGTCATCCAAAATGTCTAAATTATTATCAATAAATTCTTCCTGAATAGTCCTGTTATATCTTTCAATGTAGGTCTGGATTTTAGGACAGTGTGGGTAGGAGAAATAATGGGTAATCTGATCCTGTTTTAGGGCATCATCAAACTCCCCAAGATTCTCTGCCCCATTATCTGTCTGCCAAGTTTTAACTACTCCCGGATACACACTTTTAAACCTCTGGTAAAAATCCTTCATGTTTCTGGAACTTAATCTCTGACTTCTACAAAAATTTGCATTTTTAGGGCGGTTGTGATAATATAATTGTACTAAAATCTCCTGCAAGGCCGAAAGGTGTTTGCAGGATTTTTTGTTATAATGGCTTCATGACTAATAAAAAGTGCATTATCCTCATCGATGGCAGTAACCTTTTCTTCAAACTAAAAGACCTACAACTTCATAATCTGTTGAGTCTGAATTTCTCAGCCTTTACCAAAAAGTTAGCTAAGAACTGTGAAGTTGTTAAATCCATCTACTATGTAGGAAAAATCAGAACAGATGGTATCAAGAAAACCCAGGAAATGCATACTAATCAGCAAAAATTATTTGAGCATCTTAAAAAACATAAAGTCTCCTATTCTTTAGGTTATCTTTTAAAATCCGATGGTAAATTCCATGAAAAAGGGGTAGATGTAAATATTGCAGTTGATATGTTGGTTGCCACTTATGAGAATTTAGCCGATAGAATAATTCTTGTTTCTTCTGATACTGATTTACTTCCAGCTATTAAGAAGGCCAAAGAAAAAGGTAAATGGGTTGAATATATTGGATTTTCTCACCAACCTTCAATTGCTATGGTAGCTAATTGTTCAGAATCAACATTATTTAAGAGAGAAGATATAGCGCCGTTTATAGAAAAACATTAACCAATTTCAAACCATATGGTGACGGGTTGTAATAAAGTTCGCAATTTTGAAGAAAATAGTGGATACATTTTGATTATTTTTGATATAGTCTAAATAACTCAGGAAATGTGACGATTAGTTTGTTCTGGTAATCTAATTAGGCCAGTGGCAGCGTTTATACTTTTTGCCACTCCCACACCAGCAGGGGTCATTACGCCCTATCTTCCCATGAGGTTTCGTCAGCTGCCCCTGCTCCCCATAAGTTTCCTGCGCTACTACCTCCCCATGTCTTTCAATGGTTACTTTAGTGCGGGTGGCAGGTTCA
>CAZFVS010000045.1:0-605 GCA_964522265.1 uncultured Gammaproteobacteria bacterium
ATAATACTTATCCTGAAATTGAAAATATCTTTTGTCAGAAGAAAAATTCCGATTATACCCAAAAGTCCCCAAAACACTCCTGTCAACCTAACACCCCATTCATTTAAACCAAATATATTTATAAATGGGACAGCGGAATATATGAAAAGGGGCAGTCTGTATTCGCTAAATGAATGAAACATGATAGGTAGCGTATTACCGAAATAATCCTTGCCTGTTTTTAAAATAGAATATGCCTGCAAACCGACATCTATCTCGTCACCAAAAAGCTCAATTGGCACCCTGTCAAGCTGCCATAACCTTAAAAAAAACCCCAGGATAAGTATTGAAATAAGTAATACCCAGTGAATTTTTTGCATCTTTGGTAATTTTAACATTCTTTGCCCCAGTTATTTAACCATCCGCTAAAAATTGCAACCATCCAGATAACTTTTGCATTATTTTCCTTCCGATTCTGATGATTGGTCCATAACCTCGAAATTTCCTCCCTATTAAAGTAGGCATCCAGTTTTTTGTTCTCTAACAGGCTGTAAGTAAATTCATACAGGTCTTTGAAAATCCATTCAGCAATTGGTATACCAAAACCTTTCTTTTTCCTTCTTATT
>CAZFVS010000045.1:615-8294 GCA_964522265.1 uncultured Gammaproteobacteria bacterium
GTTCCCTTATCAGTTTCTTGGTTTCAAAAAGAGTAACATGACGCTGTCTGGTAGAAAAAGCAAGATTGATAATATTTGGGTCTAAAAACGGCACTCTTACCTCCAAAGAATTAAACATCGAGGCTCTATCAACTTTGGTTAACAGGTCATCTACTAAGTAAGTACTGAAATCAACAAATTGCATTTTACGGGTTATATCTGTATCCATATCTCTTATCTCATCCCAATCCTGATGGTAGTTACCTAGACTTATAAAATCGAACAGTTCTTGCTCCAAAACAGGCTCTTTTAAAAGAAGCTTATATTTTGTAGGATATTGTGAAAATAGACTCATCCAAAACAGTTGTCTTTCAATATCAGGTTTTTGCAATCCGTTAAAAAAACTTGTAAGCACCTCTGTCCTGGGATAATTTTCAAAGGATTTGGGTAAACGATTCATTATTAAACTCATTTTGGAGGTTAAAAATTGCGGAATGAATGAAATTCTCTTTACAAGCAAATGCCCCTGATATGTTGGGTATCCGCCAAACAGTTCATCTCCACCGTCACCGCTTAAAACAACTTTTACATATTTTTTGGCGAACTTGCAAACTTTAAATGTTGGGAAAAGGGAAGGATCGGCAAGCGGTTCATCTAATTTTTTTATTATCTCTGGAAAAAAACGAATTACATCTCTATGCGAAAAATTATCACTTCTGTGTTGTGTTCCTAAAGTATCTGCCACCTCTGTTGCAAATTTGCCCTCATCAAAGCTTTTTTCGTCAAAAGATATCGAAAAAGTTTTAACTTTTTTATTGGTTCTGGTCAAATAATAAGTAACTAAACTCGAGTCTAGACCACCGCTTAAAAAAACCCCCAGAGGCACATCCGCAATAGATTGCAACTTTATTGCATCTGAAAATAAACTATCTAAGTCAATATTCTCAATACCCTTTTTTCTCGATAATTTAAAATATTGGTACATCTTTAAACCTTTCCTTGAAAAGGTAATCGAATACCCGGGCAATAGCTTGAAAATATTTTTAAATATTGATTTCTCTCCCGGAATATATCCAAAATAGGTGTATAAAGACAGGCTGTCTGGATCAATTTCTTTTTCAACAAGAGGGTTTTTTAGTATAGTTTTTACCTCTGAGCCAAATACTAATTTGTCTGCAGAATACCAAAAATATAAAGGCTTAATACCTGCATGATCCCTGGCTATAAAAAGTTTTTGGTTTAACTTATCCCAAATAGCAAAAGCAAACATTCCGTTTAACATTTTGGTCATGTTTTCTCCATATTTCTCATATAGATGAACTAAAACTTCTGTATCTGATTGAGTTTTAAATTTATGACTATCCTCTATTAATTTTTTTCGAAATTCAATAAAGTTATAGATCTCTCCATTAAACACAACCGTTACCATACCGTTCTCGTTGCTTATGGGTTGGTCACCGGTTGAAAGATCAATTATGCTAAGACGTCTTATCCCTAACGCTACATTCCTATCAATATATTTACCATCAGAATCAGGACCTCTGTATATAATTTGGTTAAGACTTTTTTCTAAAATTTCTTTTTTAGGCTGGGAGGAAAAATCCACAAATCCTGTTATTCCGCACATTAAAATGATCGGGCATCTCTAATCTCATAAGTAGTTTTTCTTTGAGATTCAAAATATGTTCTGACCATAAGTTCTGCCATAAGTCCCATTAAAATAAACTGTACACCTAAAAGAATAAAAAAAATAGCAATTAAAAATAGTGGATTCTTATGGACATATATTCCGAGAAATATTTTTTTATACAGAGTCAAAAGCAGCGCAATAGACCCTAATAGATTACTGAATATTCCAAGAGTTCCGAAAACATATGCTGGTTTTGTTCCATAAGAATTCAGAAATTTGATAGTAATCAGATCAATTATCAATTTTAAAATTCTTGAATAGCCATATTTCGAATTATCGTGAATCCTTTTTCTGTGGTTTACAATCAATTCTTTTATTTTAACTCCTTTCCAATAAATCAAAACCGGCATTATCCTGTGTGATTCCCCATACAGATGTATATCTTTTAGTAATTCTTTTTTCAAAATCTTCAATGAGCATCCGACATCATGCAAAGGAACTCCAAAAATTTTACGAATAATCAGATTGGCAGCACTTGAAGCAAATTGTCGGAAAAAATTATCTTCCCTATGCTTTCTCCAACCAAATACTGCATCAAAACCTTTATTAATTTCATGGAAAAAAGTTATCAGATCAGCCGGATCGTTTTGTAAATCTGCATCGAGAAAAGATATAAGTCTTCCGCTTGCATGATCAATCCCTGCAGAAGTAGCAGCAGTTTGACCAAAATTCCGCCTTAACGAGATCAATTTAGTAGTTATTTTCGGATTTTTTGTTGTATTAATAACGGTTTTTAGGGCATCTAGTGATTGATCTATACTGCCATCATCAACATATACTATCTCGCTTTTGATATTCAACTTGTTGAGAACGGTAATTAATTCATGGTGTAGTTTTTCCAAATTTTTATTTTCATTATAAAAAGGGATCACCACTGAAAGGTCTATTTTTTTCATACTTTGATGAATTTCTCAAATTCTACCTCATCTTAAGCAGCCTACGCAAACGGAAGATAATTTGTAATATGAAAAAATTAAAAAAACCGTGGTATAAAATTGAGGATCGAAGATTTAATTTATATCTATCAGCATTTGATTTTGTTCCTCCTACCAAATGCTGAATTTTTAAATAAGGCAAGTAGAATATTTTCTTATTGGTTTTTTTAAGCTTTCTGCATAAATCCATATCTTCGTAATATAAAAAGTACCTTTCGTCAAAACCTCCAATTTGCCAGAATAGATCTTTTTCAATTAACATCGCTGCTCCGTAAACTGCTTCGACATCTATTGGTTCTTCACCCTCTGGAATGTATTCACTATATGCATTTTTAATCCCCAAAATAAACTCTTTAAAAGCCCCTACTATTGTTGGTAATTTTTTAACGGATGGCTGTACCAAACCGTTTGGCATAATAAGTTTAGGCGCCACAATTCCTGCATCATGATTATTTTTTGCAAACTCAACTATTTTTTCCAAAACAGGTTCTTTTATTTCGGTATCGGGATTTAAAAAGAATATATATCTCCCTAAAGCGTTCTTAACCGCTGCATTGTTACCTTTGGCAAAACCTAAATTTTTATCAGATTTAATTAATATAATTTTCGGGACGAATTGTTCAAGTTTTTGTAAAGTGGAATCCACTGAACAATTGTCCAATACAATTACTTCGCTTTTTTTAGGTAAGTTTCTTAAAATTGAAGTTATGCATTTTTCTATAAATTGTTCGCTATTGTAGGAAATAATAATTACCGAAAGCAGTTTATCTTCCATCTAATTTTTGATGAGAAATTAATTGAAAACTTAAAAAGAGAGAAGTTCCGGCAAATATCGTAGCTGCAATATTTCTTAAAAAAAGTGTCTTATCAGAACCCAAAATATCAACCAGCCCCTTACTTTCCTTAAGAAACGGCAGAATTGGAGAAAACAACTTCACCTGTAGTGATGAATCAAATAAAAATAACATCAAAAGTAAAGAAAAAGCCAAAAATCCGATACTCCATTTTATAGGATTTTTTACCCCCTCTGCTATAATAATCGCCAGGAATGGTGTAACCCAAAGAAACCATTGGATATGAAAATGGGTAAATGCCAAAACCAAAAGCACGGCACTTAGAGAAAATCTCATAAAATCAACTGTGCTTCTTTTTTGGTAAAAATAGGTTAAATATAAAATTATCAAAATTGCCGGTACAATCAAAATACCCTCACCACCTGACAAAGCAATCCTGGAATAAAGAATTTTAGATAATTGTGGTGCAAATAAAGCATTATGTCTGAAACCATAAGAACCAAGATACGGGATTACAGAAAAAGCCCATGGAATCAGGAAAATTATAATAAGTTTTGTTCTTTCTTTCCAGGAATCAGCAAGCAAAATCAGAAACGGGCAAATTAAAAAGGCAAAGCTTTTCGTTGCTGCTGCAAACCCTAAAGAAAAAGCTGCCCATCTTAGCCTCTTTTGTTGCAAAAGATAGAAAGATAGAAACAGGAAAAAAGTCGGGATGATATCAAACTGCCCTATTGCTGCAGTTGCCCATATAGTCACCGGGTTAAACATCCAAAAAATTAAAATTTTTTTCTTAAAAGCACTATCAACCAGAAAAGTTAATAATATTCCAAGCAAAATATCAAATAATATAAACGGTATTTTGATAATAAGCAGATAAACAAAAAGGGCTGGGTTACTAAAAATATTTTCTATTCTGGCAAGGTATTGATATTCTATATTTCCATCAACAAAAGGTCTTAATAATAATTGTATCGGTATATTTATCCAGTAAACCAACGGTAAATCATCAGCTGTTTCATTGGAATAAATTTTTTTCCGGGGATCAGCAGTATTCAAATTCCTTACAAAATCATAAGGGTTTAAATTTCCCTCCCTTAAAATAATTGTAGAAACAATACTATTATTTCTTACATCGGGATGAAAAGTAAAAGCAGCAACAACAACCCTCAGCAATATCCCTACTGCTAAAATTACCCAGTATTTTTTAAATTTTTCCATATATCAAATGATTAATTTTCTTTTCAAATTCTTGTTTATCAAATTTTTTTGATCTTTTCTGGGCTTCTTTAGCAAGCCTTGAATTAAGTTTTTTGTTATTTATAATTTTAATTGTCTTATCTCTTAAACCTACCAGGTCATCCCATAAAAATCCTGACTTACCATCCTCCACTATCTCTTTCTGCCCACCCAAATTTATGACCACCGGAACACAGCCCGAAGCCATTGCTTCTACAGTAGTTATGCCAAAATGCTCATATTTTTTGGGATCATCCTCATCAAACCCCGTGGCATGCCAATAGATTTGTGATTCTCCATAAAGGTTTGTCAGCCGGTTTTGGGGAAGGTTAGGATAGAAATAAATCTTAAACCCTTTCGCATAATTTTTAAGTTGTTCAATATAGAATCTATCCCCGTCCTGTGCCCCTCCAGCAAGATGCAAACTCCAATCTGAAATATGATTTTCTTCGTTTAATTTCTTAAAACAATCTATTAACAACTGATGTTTTTTAGCCTTATTAAAATGGAAAAAACGTCCCACCGAAATAATCTGCTTCTTTTTCGGTCTTGGCTTGAATAATGCAGTATCTACAGGCGGATATATTACTTCACCGTTAATGGGCCAAGTTTCTTCAACTAATTTTTTTGTAAAATTTGAATTATAAATTGCCAAATTCCATGATTTTAATTTTATATTTCCCCAAAGCCCCTTGGCTTTAATATTTTCAAAAGGGACTTGAAAATGAATTATGTTTTTTTTTGCCGTTGCAAAAAAAATGCTTCCATCTGTTAAATAAAATAAAAAATCATACATTTTAAAAAACCGGAATCTTTGCAAAAAAGACCACAAAGAACCAATTGGAGCCTCAACAAAATTCATTTTTGAAAAATTTATTTTATGGAGTATTGAATTTTTTTTTACTATTAAATCCTGTCCTACTTCTTTTAGGTGTTTATCCAGCAATATATCAACTTGAAATTGTTTTGAAAGTATCTCTGCAATAGTTAATATATATTTTTCACCACCGCCGGCTGTATCAAGGTAAGGACTATAGATGGCAATTTTCATTTTCAATATTTAAAACCACTGTCTATCAGCTTTTTATCAATTTCATCATAAGTTTGATTTAATGGTTTTTGTTGCTGAAGTTCCCATAATTTGATATAAGTAATAAATAAGCTGAATGCTTGCAAAAGCGAATCCATTATTCCGATTGTACCCGAAAAAAAACCTCGTCTTATAATACCCTGATAAAAAATTTCAGTTATAAATATTCTCAAAAATCTCAATCCTGACATTTTAGGGTGGTTTAATTCAAGCCTTAATTTTGCATCGAAATTTGACCAGTTTAGGCTTTTAGTTACAATCTGATCAACATCTCTGTGTGTCAGATGAATAAAAGAATTTTTCGTGTAACCTAATTTACCCCTGAAGGTCCCATGTTCATGAATTTTACCAACCCAACCTTTAAATTCACTTTTTTTATATAAACGTATTATCCAATCCGGCCAAAAAGGCCCGTATCTTTCCTCACGCCCGAAAATTATATTCCTCCGCGAAATGGCAAATGCAGATTTATCGGAATTTGCCGTCAGACCAATTATTTCTTTTTTTAAAGGCTCTAAAACTCTTTCATCCGCATCAACATACAAAACCCAATCCCCTGCAGTTTTCTCCATTGCCCTGTTTCTTAATTCAGCATAGTCCTGGCCTTCATATTTGTATATTTTATCGGTGTATTTTTTGGCAATTTCCAAAGTTTTATCTGTAGAACCGTTATCATAAACAATAATCTCAGCAGCCCATTTTACAGACTCCAAACAAGCTCTGATCATATTTTCTTCATCTTTTGTGACAACGATAACACTGATCATTTCAGAAAACTTCCTTTCCTAAAATTTCCTGTTAAAAAATCAAAAAAAGCAAGCCTCCTTACGGGACTTCCCAGATGCCTTATGGCTTCACGCAAAAGTGCAAATCTTGTCCTGATAGGCAAAAACTTTGAGGCAAAAAGCATCCTGTTGCGGGTGATAAAATAATCCTGCAGGGAAGATCCTAAACCGGTTGATTTGGCATTCTCATGGTAAACTATAGCATCTGGAATAAACATAACCTTAAACCCTTTCTGTTTTGCACGAAAACAAAAATCACTATCTTCATAATATAGAAAATATCTATCGTCAAAGAAACCAATACTATCAAAAACCTCCCTTTTAACCATTATTGCAGCACCGCTGACATAATCTGTTTCCTCTGCTTTATCATACTGACCATGATCTTGTTCGTCTACTCCTCTATGCTTACCAATCACATTTAATTTATCAAAAATTCCTCCTGCATACCATATTTTTTTAGATTTGTCTGACGTAGAAAAATATATTTTTGGGCCGGCTATACCAATATCTTCACCGGCCATATTATCTACTAAAATCCCTATCGCTTCCGGGTTTAAAACCGTATCCGGATTTAAAATGAAAATAAGATCTGATTTCTCTTCAAGCGCTCTGGTAATGCCGATATTATTTCCTCCTGTATATCCTAAATTATCTTTAGTTTGGATAAATTCAAGGTATTCGTTTTGTTTAATTTCATCTTCTATCCCATCCCCTGAATTATTATCAACAAGGATTATTTTAATATTTCTATAGGTTGATTTCTTAACAGAATCTATACATTTTAAAACATGCTCTTTGACCTTAAAATTTAAAATCACAACCGCAACTTTTTTCATTAAATTAGCTTGTTTTTAGCCCGTTCAATAAAAGATTTAAGAGGGTTTTTGGAGAGGTTACCATATTTTAACCAGTAACTAATTTCCTTCCCCGCCTCTTTAAAGACGGCTTTAACCTCATCAAAACCTGGATCTTGTTTTGTAAATTCCCTCATCTCCCAGGTTTTAAGATAAACTATTAAAAATGAAAAACTTTGCAGGCCACTAAGCGCTAAACCATGCAAACCGTCTTCATATCCCTTGTTTGCAAAAAACCTGCCTAAGAATTCACTTACAGGTTTGTTAATTAAATCGATCCATTTAAAATCATACCCATCCTTGATCAACTCTT
>CAZFVS010000046.1:0-2339 GCA_964522265.1 uncultured Gammaproteobacteria bacterium
CACACTCCAGGTGTCTTCACTTTTTAAAGTGGAACCTTGACGACTGTAATCATCTGTTGTATAACTTGAACCTGCATGCCAAAAGAAAAACTTCATCATATCCTGGAAGCGCAGCAGTTCAGCAGGCAGTGGCTGGAAGAAGAATTTTTCCCTGAAGTGGATTATATCAGGCAATTGTTTAAGCTGGGGGCAAAATCCTATTCCAATTTTTTAAAAGGTAAAAGTGTTTGTGTTTTGTTTTATGAACCGTCATCAAGAACCAGGATATCTTTCGGCCAGGCTGCAGGGCTCATGGGCGCCCATGTTGAGTCTACTTCTGAGGCCAAAAAATTCTCAAGTGCCGCAAAGGGGGAGAGCTTAAAAGATTTTATCAGGACAGTGAGTGACTATCATTTTGATGCGATTGTTTTAAGAAGCGACTATGTTGGGGGAGCACATGATGCAGCAAAAGTAAGCAGCGAAGTACCCATTATCAATGCAGGTGACGGACCAGGCCAGCATCCAACCCAAGCCTTGCTTGATGTAGCTACGATAAGAAAATTTATTGGTACTTTGGATGGGTTGAATGTGACATTAGTTGGAGATTTAAAAAACGGTAGGACGGTCAGATCGCTGGCTTACCTTTTGAGCAAGTTTCACGACAACCACCTGTCTTTGGTTGCGCCCCGAAGCTTCCAGATGAAACCTGATATTTTGGAAAAATTAAGCGGTAAGGTTTCCTTCAGCCAGCATTCAAATCTGCTTGAAATAGCACAAAATTCGGATGTAATTTATATGACCAGGCTTCAAACAGAGAGAATTCCTTATATGAAAAAATTGCCTTTAAGCTGGCAATTTGCTTTAGCAAAAAGGTTTATGTATGCCAAAGATGTCAGCATTAATGAGGCTGTTATGGAAAAAGTTAGGGATGATGCCATAATCATGCACCCCTTGCCCGGAAGTGAGGGGTTTGATGAACTGCCTGAGCGATTTACTGATGACCCCAGGGTTAGGGCGTTCAGAAAGACAGACCAGCCGGGACAAACAGGGATGGGGCTTTATACCAGGATGGCTCTTTTAAAAATGCTGCTTGGGTAGTAAGATTTAATAGTGGTAGTTTTAACACCCCAACTTATTAGGGATAAAAAAGTTTTACTGAGGATGGATCTGGATGTGCCGCTGATCTGGACTTCCGGTGAAAACTATATGGTTTTAGATGATTTTCGCCTGGAAGCTGCAATGCCGACGCTTGAGATGTGTCTTACTAATGCCAAGGCTGTGATAGTGATGGGTCATATCGGCAGACCGGAAGGTAAAATCGTTAGCAGTCTGTCAATTAAACCTGTTGCTGATTGGTTGGAGAAAAAATTTACTCAACAACATTTTAAGGCCAAACTGGATATTTTAGAGAATTTAAGGTTTGATCCCCGCGAGGTATCCTGTGACGGGGGGTTTGCCAAAGAACTGGCTTTGCAGGGTGAGGTTTTTATCAATGAATCATTTGCAGCCTACCGTCCTGCCTCTTCCACTACTGTTTTGCCAACACTTTTACCCCACGCCGCAGGGCTGCGGTTTGCCAAAGAGGTAGAAGCTTTGACACGCGTTAGGGAAAATCCCGTAAGGCCATTGGTTGTGATCATGGGCGGGGCTAAAGCAGAGGATAAATTGCCGGTGATTGAGGGGATGGCAAAAATTGCTGATACAGTTTTAGTGGGCGGGAAACTGCCGCTTGAGATTAACGCTCGTATTTTACCCCGCAATGTTTTGGTGGGTAAACTAAATAATGCCGGTACTGATATCGCGCAAGAAACAACTGAAAGCTGGAAAAGATTAATCCAGCAAGCTAAAATGATATTATGGAACGGCCCTTTAGGCCATGTTGAGGAGCCTGGAAATGACGAATCGCGCAAAATAGCTGAAATGGTGATCCAAAGCAGAGCCCAGAGTATTATCGGAGGCGGAGATACGATAGCTTTTTTGAGAAAGATAGGTTTATTGGAGAAATTTAACTTTGTCTCAACAGGCGGAGGGGCGATGCTGAAGTTTTTGTCTGGCGGAACCCTGCCTACTATTGAAGCTCTGGCATGAATCTACCAACGACCTAACGGTCGGGGTATCTTCTCTCGATCGGAACTCAATCGCTCTTAGAAAACCCTCGACTTTACAGTCAGGGTTTTATCGAGATAAACCTTAAAAAACTAAGGTTCCTGGAATACCGGATCATCTCCTTCATCTTCCTCATCACAGCCGGTAAAATCAGTATCAGCACAGCCCTGTTTACCAGCATCAGCAGCGCTGCTTTCTAAAGTGCTGCTTTTGGCAGGGGTTGGAGCGGTGCCGGTTTTTTTATTTGGCTGCTG
>CAZFVS010000046.1:2349-7463 GCA_964522265.1 uncultured Gammaproteobacteria bacterium
AATTAATATAACCGGCGCCAGTCCTGTTTGGTTTTTCATGGTTTAGTAGAACTAAGTCCTAATTTACTTTCAGCCTCCTTAACATACTTTTCGAGGAATTTGCTCAGTGTATCTACTCCAAAATCTCCTTGTCCGCCTGGCAGGTCTTTAGGTGCTGAATGATTTTGGTTTGGGTCACCGGTTGTATTTGTACCAAGGTCTGTAGCATATTTACTATCTGTTCTGGCCATATTCGGAGAATTGCTTTTATCACTATCATCATTATCCGAGCTGCTGTTAGAATGTACCCTCCATTGAAGTATAATCTTATCTGATTTACTTAGGCCACTTGAGCAGAGAAAAAGCCTTCTATAATCCTGGAAGTTTTGCTTACCTCGACTGTCTCTGGTTTCAGTAGCAGTACCATTACCAGCAGCATTAAATATCTTGGCCTCAAGCCTTGGTTTGAGGCCTAAATCAGCTTTAACACAAACATTAGGTGTGCCTTGCATAATCTCGTAATATTTGGCCAATCTATATCCAACTTTGGCTAAATGATTGGCAGGTTTGAGGTCTTGGACACACTTGACAGGATCAGAAGCTTTAGCGCAACTTTCAGCTGTTTTAATGTTGTTATCAACAATTTGTTTGGTTTTATCAGCTGCTTTTTTAGCATTACCGTCAGTGAACCTTTTTCTATTTGCTGCCAGTTTGTCTCTGAATTCTTTAAATCTATTGAAAATACTGTTAGCAATACTGCCAGCTAAATCTTGAACACTTGAGCCAATATTTATCCCGCCAAACGGGATCTTAGTTTTATCTTTTTCTGCTTTCTCAAGGGCTATTTTGAAAAGGTCCTTTGGGGTATCAAAAGCCGGATCATCATCTTTTGCGCCAACTGACCTCAGTTGTAGACAGCGGTTTCCTTCTTTAAACCCGTAGCACCAGGCAGTAGTTGGTTTACCCGGAAGGTCTTGGGCAGGCAGGATTTTTGCACCTGTTTCTATGGTGTTTCTCGGACAGTCAGCATTGGTGACACAGGTGATAATTTTTTCACTTGTTGGATCAACTCCGTAGTTTTCTTTACTGCAGAACGCATGCCATTTGAGGATAGTATTGGGAGGGGAGACAGGGTTATCTTTACACCCTTCAGTTTTCCAGTCAGCAGGCGAGACCAGAGCAGAATCTTTTTTTTGATCTGATGTACCAGTGCCACCGGTTCCGCCTGTTTTTGTTCCGGTGGTAGCAGCGGTAGAGGCTGTAACCCCGCAATTTCCGGGAATTTGACCAAAATTCTTCTTCTCTTCTGTTAGTTTATCTCCATCCCAAACTCCCCAGATACTCTCTTTGCCTTTGCAGCCGGCGCCTTCTCTTTTTGATTGTCCTGTGGAGGGGACGTCACATTGGCCAGGGATCTGTCCGAAATTTTGGATCTCTTCAACTAAAATACTACCCATCCAATTCCCCCAAACACTCTCCTTATCTTTGCATCCAGCGCCCACATAAAGCTGCGGGATAGCCTGGGTAACACCACCTCTTTTAATCGGCTGGCCGTTTGCAGTTGGAGGGGGAATCGGTGGTGGATTAGCGGGTAGTGGAGGAACAGGGCCTGAAAAATCTACCTGACAGACCCGGTCTTCGATAGCATCAGAGGTGATTGATCCGTCTGGGCCACATTTATACTGGACCCTGTAGCCATCACTGTAACAACCACCCCGCCAGCTATCACCTAAAGGAAACCGTCCATAATAAGAGACGCAGTAAAGTGGATGTTTGGCAGCATTACATGTTTCATCACGACGAAGATATTCCGAAATAGTCCCATCTTCTGAACAGGAATATTCTACTCTAATATTATCACTGGTGCATGGTCCATCCCAGCTTGATCGGGCTGGTTGTAGACCATCAGAAGTAGTACAGAATACTTCAGGTTCATAACCGCAATCGGGAACAGCTGATTCGCAACGGACGCTGATGCGAGGTTTAGGTTGCCATTCACAAGCTGTATCTGTGCTTCTTATTTCTAAGTTATAACAGCGCGTTCCGTAAGCACAATAATATTCTTCTTCTCTCGATTCGTTTGAACACGATGGTTTGGAGGAGCAATATTGTAGGCAATTGCTATAGGTTTGCTGAACCAATAGATTACAAAAAGGTTTTGCCTGAGGTGGACTGGCTCTGCAACCACTTTCACCGATCTCCTTCTGAACATCACAAGAGTCTTGACACTGTATGTTGATCTCCAAAGCTTTTGGTTTTAAGTTGGTCCTCTGCTGGACAAGATAGGTGCCTGCAGCTATGCCTGCCAGTAAAATTAACAGTACCAGGATTTGGGAAAATCCTTTTTGGGGGCAGACTTTTCTCATGCAATGCATAGTTTGTGAGGTTACTGGAATACCGGGTCGTCGCCTTCCGCTTCAGTATCACAGCCGCCAAAATCATCCTCAAAACACCCCTCATCAGCCGGGGAGCCGGATGGTTGGGGGGTTGTGATAGCTTGCGGTGGGGGGGAAGGGTTGACAACCGGGCGTTTAGGTCCAAATGACAGATAGATGATATAAGATATGGCCAGTGCCAATACTAAAATTAAAGTTATCAGTATTATTGGTGAGAAACCCGACTGGTTTAATTTTTTCATTCTGTCAGCTTTAAGCCTGCCTTTCCCTCCGCTTCGTTAACATAATTTGTCAGTAAAAACTTTTTTACATCGTCTTTAGTTAGTGTAGCAACTGGCTCGTAGCTTTCCAGAACTCTTGTCATAGTGTAGCCTCCGCCTGCTGCTTCTTTGCCCTCGCCAATCTGCACCACTCTAACCATAGTACTTCCGCCTTGCTTACTGTCAGAAAGCACTCTCCAGGTTAAATTTCCATCTTTCTCGCTGCAAAGGTAAAGTCTTCCAAAGTTTCCAATCGCCTTGTTTGGTTTGTATGGTGTGCCAATTAACCTCGGCTTTAAGCCTAAATCAGCTTTAACACACATATTTGTTGCCCCAGCCATTATTTCATAATATTTCGCCAGCCTGTAGTCTGTTTTAACTGAATTTTTAGCCTGGTTGATATCCTGGACGCATTTGTCTTTGGTGCTTTCTGCTCCGGGACAGGTTTTATTTTGGTTGTCAGTAATTAATTTTTGAGCCGCTGTTTTTGCTGCTTTTGCCTGGTCACTGTTAAAAACATGGCTTAACCTTTTGCATTTTGCTAACTCTTGTGGATTTAACTTTGCTGGATCGCAATCTCTCAGCCGGGCGGCATAATATTTAAAAGCTTGTGAGATGGAACTCATTTTTTCCTTTAGTATCTCTGCCGGGGTGTCAGGTCCTACTTTTACGGTTCCGGTGGGTATAGTGGGTGAAGCTGAGGCAGCCATGGCTTTCGACCCGATACCCAAAACGAAAATGCTTAAAAATAAAACCAGGATGGAAACAAAAAACTTAACGCGGGAGATAGGCATTAAATTAACTTTAAATGAGTCGGTTGTTTTTGTCAAGCAGGCGCTCAATTGACAAATAAAAATAATACTGGTCTAATGGATTTAGATGTATAAAAACCAGAAAGGGTTTATCCAGCTTCTTGCTGTTGTTTTAATCCTGTTGGGGGTAGGGACAGGGGTATATTTGGTGAGGCAGACAACTGACCTGACTTCTGAAGCAAAAGGTAACACTATCCAGATAATAGACAGCGCGGGGAAGCCGATTACTACTACCCTGACAGCAGAGGTTAATGTTAAATTAAAAGCTCCCTGGCCCCCGGTCAGTCCCACACCTTTACCCACACCCACACCGTATACCAGCAACACCTGTCCGACTCCGCCCTCATGTGAAGGGAATTTAATAATTGGTGATCCTGCTGACCTGTCTCAATGTCCAACTTATCAATGTGCTTCCAGCACAGCTGTTGCCCAAAAACCAAAAACTTCTCCATCGCCTCTGTTTGGGGTCAGCGTTGTTATGGCTGAAGACCCGAATTTTACGCAGAATGTTATGACTATCCCGTATTATAAAAGCCCTTTGATTACAAAATATGTTTTTTCGGGCAAGCCGGGCAAAAAAACTCTATACGCCAAGTTTGAAAAACAGACTGCATCTGCAAAAAAGACAGCATCTGTCAAAGCCCGGCCGTTCCCTGCTGTTGTCAACCTTACCGGTAAACAAAGTCCGACCCCGACACCAATTTGCAAGGAGGGTGTTAACAGTTTTAGTGTAGGGAAACCATGTGAGGGGGGAAATTTTACAGGAGCCGCTTATGAATGTTACGATGGTTTGAAAGGCACTTTAGGAGGGGAGACAAGCTGCAAGCCTTCCGAAACCTGGTCAAAATACGCCGAAGAAGCCTGCATTGGCCGAAGTTCGTGCCCGCCCGAAAAGATCATCTGTGGAGGCAAACTTGGCAAGATCTGTCCGGCAGGATATGTTTGCAAGAGAGATACGAGAATCAGGGATGGGGAGGGCTATTGTATTAAAGAATCCCGAGTTTGTGTCCAGGTAATAACCCGGGCCTGTCCGCCTGAAATTTCCGCATATAATTCACCTGAGTGTAAAGATTTTCCTACCCCCTGTGATGTGCCTGATGGTTGGAGGGTAGTCCGGAATGAAAGCGCCCCGCAATGATACAGTAACTATTCAGTTCTTGTCGGCACTTCACCTGGAAGGAGTCCATACGGCCACCTTCCAGGTGGGCTCTCTTGTCCCGAGCTTAGCCGAGGGAGACTCCTGGAAGGTGGTGCTACATGTTTGATAAGCTTCTTTACCTGACGGTGTTTATTACTCCGCTTCTGACGCCTGCGTTTGGGTTGGGTTACGAACAGATTAAGGTTTTAGGATTTTATGTTTTGGTTTCCCTGGCAGCCCTAACCTGGATTATCCAAAAACCGGATCTCAGAAAACTTCCGGGTACTTTTACAGCTGCAGCTTTGTTTCTATCTGTGCTTTTGGTGTCCTCTTTTTTTTCTCTCGACCCTAAAACAAGTTTTTTTGGAGCGTATCCATATTCGCAAGGATTTCTCCTATATGCATTTCTGTTTTTATTCGCTCTGCTGGTTTGGTATTCAAAAGTTCAATCTGAAAAAGTGTATGTTATCTTAAGTATTGCCGCAGCATTTGTGGCTGCCTTAGCAATAAAAGATTTTTTGGCCGTAAA
>CAZFVS010000046.1:7473-8293 GCA_964522265.1 uncultured Gammaproteobacteria bacterium
AAAATTTTTTCATTTTTTTGTGCCTACCTATGGCGGCAGGGTAGTTTCAACTTTCGGCCAGCCCAATTTTTATGCAGGTTTTTTGGTGATGGTGATGCCGTTTACTTGCTTTTTGGCTTCAAATTTGAAAGGGTACCGCAGGTATTTATGCTGGCTGGCGCTGGTTTTTGATACCGCAGCGGTTTTGATCAGCCAGTCCAGGGCAGCCGGAGGAATACTGATCTTGGTTTCGCTTTTATGGTTAATCTTTAAGATGCGGTTAAAATACCGGCTGATTCTATCTGCTGCAGCCTTATTCATAATTTTTTCAGCCGTACTTTTTTCTTTTGCCGCCGGCAGTATGATTTGGAAAGAGGTGAGGGAACCGGCAAAAAACGAGTGGCTGGTCAATAACTCCCCTGAAAAAAGGGTGCTGATTTGGAACGTAATTTCAAAGCTGGTCTTTCAGAGATGGCTTTTAGGGTACGGGCTGGATAATATAGATACCGCTTATGCGAACTACTTTGCCGGTTTAAACTTCAATTCAGTAACAGACCCGGCCTATTATAGCCTGAAAAATATTAGGGTGAACCGGGCTCACAGCTATCCTCTGGATATTCTGATGTTTTCCGGCGCAGTAGGCTTCATGGCCTGGCTGTTTCTTATTTATACCTGCCTTAAAAAAGCCAGATCCTGGCAGCGCGTATTCTTGCTTGTTTATCTGGCCTGGACTTTGGTACAAATCCAATCCACAGCCCATCTGATGCTTTTTTACTTCGTGTTGGGACGTAATTGTTCAGGATTTGACAAAACCTTCTAGGATTAGGCACACTTAATTAAT
>CAZFVS010000047.1:0-1453 GCA_964522265.1 uncultured Gammaproteobacteria bacterium
GGTAATATAAGTCCTGGCAGTCTCAAAATCCACCCCCAGCTGCCTGGAAAGGGCATGCGGCCCCTGCCCATAAAGCGTGGCAAAATTCATGGTTTTACCCACCATCCTTTGCTGTTTGGTGACATCCTCCACCGAGACTTTAAAGATCTTTGAAGCAGTAGCAGTATGGATATCCAAACCCCGCTCAAAAGCCTTCTTAAGCCCGGGATCATCCGCCAAATGAGCCATAATTCTAAGTTCAATCTGGGAGTAATCGGCACCGAGTAAGATTCTACCTTTGGGTGCTATAAAAGCTTTTCTGATCTCACTTCCAAGAGAACCTTTTACGGGGATATTTTGCAGATTTGGGTTTTGCGAGGAAAGCCTGCCTGTAGCCGCACCCTCGACATTAAAAGTAGAGTGTATTCTTCCATAACTACCCACATATTTAGGCAGGGCATCAATATAAGTGGAAACCAGCTTAAAAAGCTGGCGGTATTCCAAAAGCAGGTTGACCACAGGATGAGCTATTGACAGTTCATGGAGGGTGGCTTCATCTGTTGAACGGCCTGTTTTTGTTTTCCTGACAACAGGCAATTTTAACTCATCAAAAAGTATTTCTGACAGCTGTTTTGGGCTGTTAATATTGAATGAATGTCCCACACTTGAGTAAATCTCTTTTTCAAGTTTAACAAGACGGGCTTTCAGTTCTTTCCCAAGCTTCCCTAAAAACTTCAAATCCACCAGAACTCCGGTTTTTGACATTTTTTCCAAAACCTTTTGGACAGCCAGATCAAGATCGGTGGTGTCATTTCGGAATAACTCGGAATGACTCAGTGTTTCAGATAAAATCGGATTATCAGTATTTTTGTATATCTGGCTTTCAGATTCACTGACTTTCTGATTCATCTGAGTTGTTCCGGATTCTTCCAAAATACCTGGTAACCTTTGAATAAGGCTCTTAAACCCCAGCTCCTGGAATATCTTCAAAGCTTTTTCCTGATCACAATTCTTCATTCTACAGGCTGATAAATCCAACTTAATTGGAGCATTTAAATCCAAAGTTACTAAAGCTTTGCTGGCGCCGGCAGATTCAGCGCCCTCTGCAAGCAACATAAGAGTACGCTCTGATATTCCAAAAGTTTTTTTAGGATCACCTTCCGCTTTAGCGGAAGGCAAGGTTCTTGAGGCACGAGCCATAATATCTTTAGGCGAAGCGCCGAAAAGGTCCTTATAAAGTTTTTCAATTGAGCCAAACTGTTTAATTAATTTGGTGGCTGTTACCTCCCCTATCCCTGCCACACCAGGCACATTATCAGACGCATCCCCTGCCAGGGCTTTATAATCTATAATCTGCTTTGGTAAAAAACCATACCGCGAAACAAATTCATCCACTCCATAAAGCCCGACATCAGCAATAGTTTTTTTAGGCATAAGCCCTCTGATATTCTTCTCAATGAGCTCCATAATATCC
>CAZFVS010000047.1:1463-8260 GCA_964522265.1 uncultured Gammaproteobacteria bacterium
CATTGACAATGGAAAACGCGTCCAGCAGAGTCGTATTTTTATCAATGATCTGCATAATATCCCTATCTCCAGTCAGTACGACCACTTCCAGATTTTTCTCTGATTTTGCCTGCTGCGCCAGGGTTCCTATCAGATCATCCGCCTCATACCCTGACAGACTGAACTGGGGTATATTTAACGCCTCAGTGACCTCATGGACTCTTCTGTACTGGGAAGACAAACCATCATCTGCCGGCCCTCTGGTAGCTTTATATTGGGTGTAGGCCTGGTGGCGGAATGTAGGTCCTTTTCCATCCCAGGTCACTGCTATAAAATCAGGTTTGAGATCGTTTATTGCTTTAAGCACCATGGAAGTAAAACCATACACAGCATTAACCAGTTCGCCTTTTGGGGTAGTCATCGGAGGAAGCGCATGATAAGCCCTATGCAGCAGCGCATTGCCATCTATCAACACTAACTTCTTCATGAGTGAATTTTAACAGAATTTGCCAGAGAATGTTACAATTCCCTGGTGAAAATTATTTTTAAACAACATCTGGTATTGCAATTATCGGCTCGTAAATTCTCAGAAAAACTTCCTAAATTAATCCTGATATCACCAGACGAAAAATATTTTGATCCTATTAGAAACCACAATATTGCTATTAAGAAACTTCCCTATCATGGAAAATTAAGGATCATTGTAATTGTGTATGATATAATTGATTCAGTTATTGAGGTTATAACTATTTATCCTGCAAGCTTAAAAGAGATCAGGAACAGAATAAAAAACCAAAGGTGGATAAAATGATGAAAAAGAATGAACCAAAAATCTATTATGATAAAGTGGCTGATGTCCTATGGTTTATGATTAAAGCAGGATTTACTGTAGATCATACAGAAATTATTCCTGGTGTAAGTTTAGAGATTGGAGAAAAAGGTGAAATTATGGGAATCGAGATTTTGGATGCTACAGAAGTTTTAGGAGAAATATTTGGGAAAAATCTAAAAACATCAAAAATAGCGAATACTCCAATAGCTACATTTGCCCACAAAATCCAAAAATAATCTAGCTCCTATTATTTCTAATCCTTTTTAACGCAGGATCTGTCAGCTTTTGAGGCTCTAAATTGTACCACAGATGATTATAATCAGAGACAACAGTGAAGCTTGCATTAGGTAATAGTTTTTGCATTTGCTGGCCGGATTTAATAGGGATGTACTGGTCTTTTCTCCCCCATAGTAGATCAACAGGTGAAGAAACTAAAGGCAGACGATCTCTTAGATCTGCATTGCTTGCCAGTTTTAAACCCCATAAGATGCTCCATGGATCTTTTCGAAATCGTTTTAAGAATAAATGTGGCCCTGGATCTTTCAATCTTACTTCTTTGGGTACTTGGCTATTTTGGTGAACCATTTTAATAAATTCTATTAACCATCTATAGAGCGAGCGTTGAAGAGGCCATCCAACAGGGCTACCAGCAGTAATACTTTCTATATTCTGAGGGTGTTGTGCGGCTAGTTCCCAACTAACGCCCCCCCCCAAGGGAACAGGCTACAATATGTGTTTTGTTTTGCAAATCAACTATTTCTAGTTCTTGTAGTGTATTTGCTATTCCTCTAAAGCTAGGCGCTTCCTTTTCTCTTAATAAAACACTGATTATATCAAAAAGGTTAGGAGCTATTACTCTGCCGACTTCTGAAAGTTGCTCTATATGCTCTGTCATGCCAGCCGGGAGTTGTCCTGCAGGATGAAGAAAAAGAATTTGCTCGCCGTTTACACCAGAGGTATGTATTTTTATCTTATTGATCTCTGTAACTTCTATTGGAGTAGAATTAGCCACAGGTTATATTATAACACAAGAATTAATTATAGGATAATATTAGATTAGGATAATTTTAATATTTTTTAAAATGGGGGGCGATGTTCTATCGCCCCCCGAAACCAAGGAAGGTCAGACCGATTGTGCTGAGGGATCATATTTCCCCAGCATCTTTTCTGTAATCAACCTGACTACAGGAAGAAGCACCTTATCGTACTCTTCCGGATCAGGCAACAATCCCTCGTTCGTTGCGGTCTTCGTAACCTCAACCAACAAGAGATTTTGGCCAGCCGGGATCCATCGGAAAATGGAACCCGTGGCCTCTCCAGTGTCACGGTCACGGAACAAAACCGCGACCTCGTAGGAACCCCTAGCACCATACGCTTCCTCTGGCGCCAGGGGGAAAATCAACCCCCCTACCATGGTTGGCTGCAACTCAGCCAGAACCTGAGCAAAAAGCTCATTAGGCTTTTGCTCAGGCTGAGCTTCATAGAGGTGAAGGTTGAAATCAACCCCTCCACCGTTCAGCTCGTATCCCAAACTGTCTGACCAACCCACCACGCTGGTGTGTTGGCCGACCCGGCTAAAACCGTCTATCTTCCTCAGGGTAAGACCCTGACCGATCGCCTCAACAAGCTCCGTTTCCGAAACCTGCTGGAGCACATTATCCGAACTACCGAACACAGGAGCCGGGAAAAACCCTGCCCCGAACACACTGACGCAGAGCGCCAGTGATACCAAAACCCTCACCACAACCTCCTTGGGTTTTCAATGTGCCTGCAGGAAAACCGAGTCTTCCTGACAAACTGAACAAACTATATCATAGAATTATAGGATATGCAAGCTCCACAATTACCGCCTGCTGTGGAAGATTCATTTATCAATTTTTTTGTTTGCTACAGACAGCATAGATTCCGGAAATTCAATCCCGGCAGCCCTGGCTCTGACCAGATCGAGAATGAGCAGGCTTTTTGAACCATATTCAATGGGAATATCTTTTGCTTTGGTTCCATTAAAGATCTTTTGTACCATGACTGCAGCCTGAGCTGCAGATGCATGGAAATCATCAGAGAAAGCAAAATTCCCACCGGTAAGCAAATCCTCTGACGGCGCTACATAAGGGATGTGCAAACGGTTTGAAAGCAGTGTTTCATCAGCCTCCTGCGATGTGCCTGGGGCGGGGTTTTGGGAATCATAAAAATGACCGGGCAGATGAACAAGACCATCGATATCGCCGGGTTTAATTTTATCAGCTACTTCGGCCCAGTTTTCTCTTGTTGGGCTTGGCGGCTTCTGGGTTTTATATTCTACAATAGAAAGCCCAAATCTTGGCGCCTGGCTGTTTAGTTCCTTGAGAATTTCATCGCTTAACCCCGGCACCATAAATCCATCAGTGAAGACACCTATTTTTTTAGCATTAGGATTGATCTCTTTGAAGAATAACAAAATTTTTTGGATTGACTGCGATAAATTCGTAGCCACCCCTGTAATGTTATTGCCTGAAGACTTATAAGATTCGATTAGCCCAACGCTAAGCGGATCGTGGAATCTGGTGGTAAAGACGATTGGTATATCACTGCCCGATTTTTTAACAAAATCAAGTGCAACCTTTGCGCTGCTTTCGAAGCTAATGAAAAAAATATCAACTTTATCAGCCACTAATTTTTGTACAGCCTTACTTACATCCTCTTCCAGTTTTGGTCCTGCTATAATAATCTCTTCGTCATATTTAATATCTTTATCAGTATATCCCAATTTTCTCATTCCTTCTTTGAAACCTTCAAGAGCATCAATATGCTGGCGGAAATATATCGTGCCGATTACTTTTGGTTTTGCAGCAACATTTTTACTTGCAGGCCGGTATATAAACCATCCAGCTGCTCCTAAAATGATAATTACAATAAACAGCATCAAGATTTTCATATTTAGATATACTGTAAATTAACAGTAAGAAATAACTTTGTATTTGTCAAGTATCCTGAAAAGTGTATTATAAATATATGGGAAACCTGCACTTGTTTCCAAAAAAGCTGCGGTTAAGAATTAAATTTACAGTTCTTTTTGTCTCCTTAGCCCTCCTTCCATTGCTTTTAGGTATGCTGATTACAATCATTGATATGCAAAATATTGAAAAGACCGGTGCCTTGCGCTTCAGTGAGCAGGTAGCTCGAACGGTTTCTGAAAAAGTCAAATCTTTTATAGAATCTCAGTTTGGGGTATTGGAGCATATTAGCACCAATCCTGAAATTTTTGAAGAGAAAAAGCAGACAACAATCTTGGAGCGCACGCTTTTCAAAAATATTAATTTTACTGATATTGCAATTGTCAATGTAGCGGGCAGAGAGATTGCGAGAAGCAATAACTTACGGGTGGTAACTAAAGATCAGTTGAGGGATAGATCCCGAAGCCCTGAATTTGAAGCGGTCAAGCATCTAAGGAGATATCTGAGCCAGCCTTATTTAAGCGAAGGGAAACCATTCTTTATAATCGGTGTACCGGCGTTTGGAGACAATAAAGAATTTATCGGTGCAATCTTTGGGATAGTCGACGCCAGGGTGCTGCAGGATGTGGTAAAAAATATCTCCTCCTCCTCCAAAACATCCAGAGAGTATATTCTGGATGAAAATAATATAGTGATTGCTCATCCGGACATCTCCCAGGTCTTACTACAAAAAGATTTTTCCCTCGTAGAAGTGGTAAGCGCAATAATCAATAATAAAAATGCTCCGCTTCTTGATACCTATAAAAACGAGCTGAACCAGGATGTTTTAGCTGCCGGGGTTACAATAGATTTACCGTTCGAATATCTGCGTCAAGCTATACTTCAGACTAAATGGGTTGTAATTGCGGAACAAACCGCCCCGGTAGCGCTAGCGGCAGTTCACCAGGTAACAGTTTTCACAATTATAACCACCTTACTCGTTTTGATCGTTGCAATATTTATAGCGCTGGTGGTTACCAATAAAATTGCCGGGCCTATTGAGCAGGTTCATAAAGCTGCAGAACAGATCGCTGCCGGAAATCTGGAATTTAGGGTTTTCGTCAACACAGGAGACGAGATAGAAGATCTGGCTGTCCAGTTTAACTCAATGTCGAGCCTAATAGAGAAGCAGATTAAAGATCTGCAAAAGACCGATAAGCTCAAAGACGAATTTATCGCCCTGGTTTCTCACAATCTAAGAACCCCTTTAACTGCAATTAAAGGCTATATATCAGTTATCAAGAAGGCTTCAGTTTCTGAAGAAGAAAAAGGTCAGATTATGACTAAAATGTCTATGAGCACAGACTCTCTGGACAGATTAGTTGACGAAATCTTATATATCAGTTCTGCCGGTTCAGACAGTTTCAATTTGGACTATCAACAAACGGATATATGCCAGCTAATTAACAAGGCTGTTTATGCAAATGATTTTATTGTGAAATCCAAAAATATTAACATCGCCATAAACTGCCAGCAAAATTTACCCGCCATCTTCATGAATACAAACAGAATACATGAGGTTCTGGTGAATTTACTTGATAATGCCGTTAAGTTTTCACAGGAATACAGTACTATTGAATTTAATTCGTGGGTTGAGGGTGATTATTTGATCACCAGCGTTAAGGATCATGGTGAGGGTATAGACGAATCAGTGTTACCTACTCTGTTTGAAAAATTCCATAGAGGTACAGATTATATGCAATATAATTACAAGGGAATTGGTTTGGGTTTATATTTCTGTAAAATTGTGGCAGAAATGCATGGTGGAAGAATTTGGGTAGAATCAAAAAAAGGAATTGGTTCAACATTCTTCTTTTCGTTGCCTATTAAACATAAGGTGTTGACGGGCTAAAAAACGCTGTATGCTTAAAAATTATTTTTTAAGAAGACAGCACTCCTTTTTTGATATACTCTTTAATTAAAGATTGGTAAGGGATGTTGATCTCATTTGCCTGCTCCTTCACCCTATTTAAAAGATAATCAGGGATCCTGATTGATACAGGATGGCTGGTAGGTTTCAGGTTAGGGAAATTGACCTCTTCTAGATCAGATGGTTCATAATACTCTGAAAGGTCTATTTTATACCAAAATTCCCGTTCTTCATCTTCATTTTTAAATTTAGGCAGCTTTAATTTTTTCTTCATATAGAAACACCTCCTTTCTGTTTACATCTCGTGCAGAGATAATCCTGATTTTTTTAGATCTTTTTGTAAATACAACAAACATTAAACGTCCTGTTTTTGTTTTTCCTAATACTCTAAACCGTTTTTCTTTTTGAGAATGCACACTGTCTTTAAAAATATATTTCCGTTTATCAAAAAATATCTCTTCAGATTCTGTATCTGAAACTTTATGCTTAGTATTTTTACCAATATTCCCTTTATCCCATTCAAACTCATAAACTGTCTTATCAGTTCTCATGTATATACTGTATTATACATTATTTAGAAAAATTGGTCAAGAGACCATCACATTCACCCACAAAATCCGCTAATTATTTATACTAACCTATCTTTTTTCTGCTAGACCAGGAATAATCTTCAATTAACTCATCCCACTTTGGGGCTTCAGGGATCACGTCACGATTATATCAATAAACTCATTTTTTGAACGATCGTTCAATTTTTGCGTTCTAACAAAATGTGCCTCCAATCCCGGTTTGGAGCTTCAGTTACCTGCAACTTTTTTCAAAAACTGTTCTGGTGTAATAATGGGGATGCTTTTGAACTGCTTTAGGAGCAAAAGGTGTTTTTTATCACCTGTTACAATATAATCAACTTCCCCCGCTAGCGCTGCTTCAAGTATTCTGTTATCTTTTTGATAACTTAACTGTTGTATCCTAATGATAGGAACGACTGTCTTGGAAATTGAAGATACTGATTTTAACATTTTTTTAATTTCAGTTTCAGGAAATTTAAATTTTTTTAGCAAGACCTCTTTTATCTCTTCCAAAATAGCTGGTGATAAAATGATTAAAATCTTGCCTTTTGAGCCTAAAAATAGAATATCTTCAG
>CAZFVS010000048.1:0-8131 GCA_964522265.1 uncultured Gammaproteobacteria bacterium
TGATATATCTTGCAGACCCGCAGGTATTTTCATATCTTGTTTCAGAGAATTGGGCAGGTGTGATGCCAAGGGAGGCAAGTATTCAGGGAGCACAATATTTAGATTTTCTGTCTGTTGTGGAAGCAAATTACGGAGCCAATAAATCTAATTTTTTTTTAACCCGGAAAAATAAACTAGAAACAACCTTCGGTAAGGAAGGCCAGGTTGACAACAGGCTTACCATAAATTATGGGAACAATAGTCCGTCTGAAGTATTTCCTGCAGGGAAGTATAAAAACAGGTTTAAAATATATTTGCCGATTGGTTCAAAAATAACACATGCTCTATGGGGAGAATCAGACGTGTTGCCATTGCTGGCCACCTTCTCTGATTATGGCAGAGCAGGATATTCAGTATTATTGGAACTTAAACCAAAAGAACAAAAGAGTTTAATATTAGAATATGTTGAGCCAAAGCAACTTCAATGCCAGGCTTCTCCTGAAGGTTAGGGGCAACCAGCAGCATATCGTTTGGATGTTATAAAACAGGCTGGGACAGACAGGGATCAATTTGATTGGGATGTGACATACCCGATAAACTATAAATTAAACAAAAAAGTACTTAATGCAAAAGAAACAGATCAGGAGCTTAATATCTCTACGGATCTACAAAAAAACAGATCATTTATGTTGGAATTTAGCCAAAAATGAAGCAGATTCTTCGTCTTTGATAAGTCTACCTTTGCACGTTGACGAAAATGTTGCGCCAAACTAGTAAATGTGGTAAATTACCAGGGATATAACTGGGGAGTATTTTAAAAATGGACAGATTATTATTGAAAGCTGAAGAACGCACTATACTTGGAAAAAAAGTTAAAAACCTGCGCAAAGAGGGCAAACTCCCGGCTCATGTTTTTGGAAAAGGGTTGGAAACAGAACATATCTCTGTTGACGGAAAGACTTTTTTAAAAACTTTTGCCGAAGCAGGAGAGACAGGGCTGATTGATTTAAGGATAGACGAGGAAAAGGTTAAACCGGTTTTAGTCCGTGATATCCAATACGACCCGGTTAGCGGCTACCCGCTCCACATAGATTTTTATCAGGTTAATTTAAAAGAAAAAGTTGCAGTTCCTGTGCCGATTGTGCAGATAGGGGATGAGCCTGAGTCAGTGCACATGGGAGAGACAGTGGTTTTACAGACACTGGGTGAGGTTGAGGTGGAGGCGTTGCCAGCGGATCTGATTGAAAAAATTGAGGTAGATATCTCTAGTCTTAAAAATATTGATGATGCAATTACTGTAGGAGAGTTAAATTATGATCGGGAGAAATTAACAATCTTTGTTGATCCTGAAGAGGTGGTGGTAAAATTGGCACCTGCTGTGACTGAGGAGATGAAAAAGCTGCTTGAAGAACAGGAAGCAGAAGCATCTGCTGCAGTGGAAGAGGCTAAGGCTGAGGAGGGTGCAGAAGAAGGGGAGAAGGTTGAAGGTGAAACAGCCTCTGCCGAAGGCTCCGGCGGGCCAAAGGAGGGTGTTGAAGGTGTCGGGGAAGAGAAAGAAGCAGGGGAGGCTCAAACAGGTGGTGAAGCAGCTACTGAAGGTGGAGAAGAGCATAAGAGTGAATAAGAAAGACTCTTGTTGCGTCAATTTTGCGTTAAATTTGCGGGAAAAACATGCCTAACCTAGAAAATTTAGAATCAAGGGTGAAGCAAATTGAGGAGAGAAATTCTCGGGTTAGGTTTTGCCCCTTGTCAATCCGGCTGCGCCGGATTGCAAGCGATCTCCCTCGTTCGAAACAAATGTTTAATTGTAATTGTTTCTCACTCGGTCCGATTGGTGGATGAAAACTATTCATAAAAAATAAAATGGAGAATGAAGTTTTTAAAGCTAGTGTGTTGACTTCAAGTTTGTTTCCTCAGGAGAAAGTTGATGCAGCTTTTTTCCATGGCAGGGCTGTATGGAATAAAGAAGGTTTAGGTGAAGATCATGGAAGGTTATTTGAGTTTGTATCCGGGCTTTACCATGAAACTATTGTGGATTATATTGCTTTGACAAACACAGAAGGCCAGGGGGTAGATGCTCCTGAGCCGCAAAGCGCCTGGCCAGGTAAAACCGTTTATAGAAACAGGCTTATAGCGCTGGGAGTGCCCAGTAAACGGATAGTACCAACTAATATCCCAGCCCTGCATACAAGAGAGGAGAATGATGCTTTCTTAGACCTGGCAAAATCAAGGTTATGGGAAAGTGGGGTTATTGTGGCACATCCGCATCAGCTGTTAAGGTCCATTTTGGGGATGGTGCAAAGCATGGATCAGCAGGGGTACTTAATGAGAGTTTATACTGCCTCACCCTTATTTACAGATTGGCGAGAGTTGGTCAACGGTAACCAGGGTCAGGAATTAAAACCCCGTATAAAGCATATAGAAAACGAAGCTGAGAGGATTTTAAAATATCAAAATTTAGGACTTCTGGCCTCTTTTAAACAGTTTTTTTGATTATGCTAAAAGTCTTTAGCGGTAAACTTCTCTTCTATGGCTGATTTTGATAATGGTGATAAGTTTTTTTAATTTATCAATTGTATAGATTACTCTATAGTCACCAATTCTGATTCGATAGCCTTTATCCGCTTCCAACTTTTGGCTATCTAAACCATAGGGGTTATTTCTAAGTAAAGCCACTTTTTTAAAGATTCTTTGTGCTAATTGACGATCCAGAGAGAGAATCTCTTTTTCTGCGGAGTTGGAATAGACTAAATTCATTTAAGCCCAAGTTTTTTTGCTATCTCATCAAAAGATACAGTTGGTTCATTTTTTCGCTCTTCAATGGCTTGCAAATCTTCCAAATCTTCCAGTGCCTGTTCTAGCAGCCGGTAATAGTCAGGGTCAACCATAACTGCTGCAGGTTCAGAGCGTTGTAAAATTACCACTGATTGGCCGGAAGATTTCACCTGGCCAACCACCTTCTTGGTATTTTGTTTTAGATCAGTAATAGAGACAATATTTATCATAAGTACATTCTAACGTACTTTTGGAGATATTGTCAAGAGTATTACTAGGTTCTCCAATAAATAAAAACTTCTTTATATTTCATCCCAAACCTTTTTGAGCTCTTTTTTTGTATATTCCTTTGAGACAGGCCAAAGATATATATAATCGGAAAGAAACATTGCATTTTTCTCAAAATCAAAGGTTATTTTGTTTTTCTTTAAGTATTTCATTCCCTCCCTTACTGCTAAAAGCTCCTCTTGGAAGCGAAACGTCGATTTAAAAAGATATTGATAGGCAAATTTTAAAATACCAATTTCTTTTTGTCTTTTACGGTGAGTTTCTTCATGAATAAGCAGTGCTATGTGTTTTGGATTAGGGTGATCGGTTTGCAAATCTCGATATATGGGGTCAGGAATGAGAATAATCAGCCCTAAGCTCTGAGCGGTTGTTTTCCCAATAAATGGAAAGTGATGCAATAGTGAGCCTTTTGAAATAACATACCAAGGAAGTTTCATTACAAAATTATAACAAAAGTTAGCTGAAAGTTCGGATTAACTCACAGTTTTGTGGAGTACTGAAGCAGCATAGGTTTGGTAGGGAAGGCCCTCTTTGGCAGCTTTGGTTTTTAGATTATGCAGATCCCGTTCAGAGAGCCTAATATTGATATTTTTAGTCTTATTTAAGGTGTTTCTGGCTGCAGCCATAAGCTCTTTTTTAACCCTTGCAAAATTTTTAACCCTAACTAATTTACCCTCCTCAAAGGCTTTTAAGATTTCTTCTTCTTCTGGATCTAACTGATAGAACTTCATTAGTTGTTTCCCCTTAGGTATTTTTTAGTAGCTTTCCTACTAGGAATAATCGTTTTTAAAAAAACTTTTTCTTCATCCCGTACAAAAGGTACTAAATAAGCATAATCATCTATTTCCACAACCATTATTTTTTGGTTAGGATATCTTATTTGATTAGGGTGATCAAATGTATCTAATAATCTTCCTGAATCTACGGCTACCTTTATATCTTCAAACGCAATACCCCGCACTTTCTTCAAAAGTACATTTTTACCTTTATCCCAATCAAGGTATTTCACCTATGTATTCTATGACAAAACATATTAATTGTCAATAATGCCAGGCCATTTGGAGAGCATGATTGATTGTTCTGTATGAGGAAGTTTTCTCCAAAACTCTTCTGTTAAAAAGGGTATGAATGGGTGGAGGAGTTGCAGTGATGTTTTTAAGACATATTCTAAGGTGGGTTGTGCCTCAGCACGCCTTTTTTTTGTGTTTTCAATATAAATATCGGCAAAATCATGCCAGATAAAGTCATAAAGTTTTTCAGTAGCTAAATGAAGGTTGAAAAATTCTATATTTTTGGTTACTTCTGATATTGTTTGATTTAGTTGCTTGAGAATTTTTTGGTCATCAGAGTGAAGCCGTTCGGGGTCCTGTCGGACTTTACCCCCATCCGATGTCCTCACTTCGTTGCGGGCACTCGATGGGGGTCCCCCAAGTCCGCCACCCCTCGCCACTTCTCCTGGAACCAAATCCACCACAAACCTGGTGATGTTTCTTATTTTTGTACCAAAGTTTCTGTAATTTTTACATCTTTCATCCATGATCTGTCTTGACGTCTTAGCATCCCGTCCAGGAGCGCAGTAGCTGTAAAGTGCCATCCTGGTTGCATCGGTTCCCCACTGCTTAACAAGTTCATAAGGATCAATACCGTTTCCGAGGGATTTGGAGAACTTTCTGCCCTGCAAATCCCTGATCATGCCATGGAAGAACATGTTTTTAAACGGTATTTCATCCATAAACCAAACTCCAAGCATAATCATTCTGGCTATCCATAAATATTTGATCTCCGGGGCTGTCAGTTCAAAATTCCACGGATAGTACCTTTGAAGCTCTTTTGTCCGGTTTGGCCCGCCTTCGTTATGACTACGACGGGTAGACCAGTCTAAGGTAGCCATGGGCCAAAGACCCGAGGAAAACCAGGTGTCAAGTACCTGCTCGTCCTGAACCCATCTTGAGAGCTGGCAGGTCTGGCATTTTTTAATTTCACCTGAATCAGGATCTTTTGGCTCATCCAGTGAAATTACCATGTCTTTGTCTTTGCCTACTTCATGATTGGGGTTGCATTTTTGACAGTACCAGACCGGAATCCGGTGGCCCCACCAAAGAGAGCGGGAAATTGACCAGTCATGCACGTCTTTGATCCAATCTGATATAATCTTGTTGTAATTTTTAGGCACAAAATTGATTTTATGAATATGTTTTAGGGCTTTTTGAGCCAAAGGCTGCATTTTAACAAACCATTCCTCAGAGATTAAAGGTTCAATGGTTGTTTTGCAGCGCTCGCAAACCGGAACTGAATGGGTATATTCCTCAACTTTTTCGAAAGCTGCTGATTTTTCCAGTTTTTCCGCAGCCTTTTCCCTGGCCTCATTAACTTTAAGCCCGGTAAGATCATCCGCCAATTCAGTCATACGGCCGAGTTTATCAACGCAGTGCAAAATAGGCAGTCCGTGTTCTTTGCCGATTTCATAATCAAGCGGGTCATGGCCGGGTGTAATCTTTAAAGCACCGGTTCCAAAATCTTTTTCAACACGTTTATCTTCAAAGATTGGGATTTTATTTCCGTTTAAGGGGTTGATGGCAACTTTTCCGATAAATTTTGCAAATTTGGGGTGCTTTGGGTAAACCGCGATTCCTGTATCAGCGTAAATAGTCTCAGGTCTGGCGGTGGATATGGTAATAAATTCTGCTGTTTTATCAATTTGGTATTTAACATAAAAAAGTTTTTCCTTTCTTTCCTCGTATTCCATCTCTAAATCTTCAATCGCTGTCTGGTCTTTGGGGCACCACTGGACAATGTAGGCACCTTTATAGAGTAAATCCTGGTCCCAAAATGTTTTAAATTCCGCCAAAACAGCTTGTTGGACTTTTGGCTCCAGGGTAAAAACTTCTCTTGACCAATCAGCAGAGAGTCCCATCAACTTCCAGGTATCATGGAAAGCCTGGTAATTTTCGTCTTTAAACTGCCAGGCTTGTTTCATCCATTCCTCCCGCCCCAATTTTTGCTTACTTAAACCCTCTTTTTCCAAAAGTTTGTTTAAAGTCCCCTCAAAAAGTATTCCGGCATGGTCAACACCGGGAAGCAGCAGGACATCAAACCCCTGCATTCTTTTAAAACGGGCAACGGCATCCAGGATTGCATGCTGCATGGCGTGACCCAGATGCAGGGGCCCATTAACATTTGGCGGAGGGATTAAAAGAGAATAAGGTGTGTTGGTAGAATTTGGGTTTGCCTGAAAAAGATTTAATTTCTCCCAAAACTGATAAATAGATTTTTCGTCCATATAACTTCCTATTATCTCAAAAGATTTAAGATTATCCAAGGTTTAAGAGACAAGCGTAATACGGCAGATCTCCGAGAGATCAAAAGGGACCTTTTGGTAATGGTTATTACCGTCTATAAATGCGACAATCAGTTCATTTTTATTATTCCGGGTAACGCTTATCACTTTTGTTGTCTGAAAATTAGCAACTGAACTTGTAGTTTCTATAGTAAAACCTGTGACCCCTCCGATTTCAAGCAGTAACCTATTAGCGCGGATATTATTTTTTGTATTATGGTTGGATGCTGTCCCATATGCCTCCAAATATACTTTGCCTGGATTGGGTCTCCGGTATCTTTTTAGAGTAGGCCATTTTGAACAGTCTTCCAGGACTCTTCTTTCCGGGGATTCAGATGCAGATTGGTGTTCCTTAAAAACTAAACTATCACCATCAAATTCATCAACCTGGAGGTTAAGTTTTCTGAAGCTTAATTTCTTAATTTCACCGGAGTCTTTATCTAATATTATTTTGAAACGGTCATATGTCCCTTCTAAAATAGGGTGGACCAGATCGTTAATCCATAACCTGCTATTTAGAGAGATAAAAAACTCTTTTTCTTGCATGACTATTTTAAGCGAATTTTATAGATAACTACTTAATGTGTCAATACTAGAGATATTAAAAGAGACTTAAATTAGGATCGGCCTGGATTGTAAGGGGGTTTTGTGGTTTTTCAAAAAATGCGCGTGAGGCAATCATTGCTGCATTGTCGGTACAAAGATAAGGAGGAGGAACCAGTATGCGGATTTCGGATTTCAAATTTCGGAGTTCGGATTTTAAATCAGCAGTAAGTTTTTTATTTGCTGCAACACCGCCTGCAGTAATAATTTGTTCAACATTATATTTTTGGGCAGCCATAATAGTCTTTTTGACAAGTACATCTGTGATAGCCTGTTCAATAGAAGCACAGAGGTTATTCCGGAACGACTCGGAAAGACCCCATGATTCAGAATTTCGGATTATCTGACTACCAAACTGACTAGTTTTCTGATTTTCTGAGTAATTCTGAGTTTTCTGAACCAGATTTGCTACCGCAGTTTTTAAGCCTGAGAACGAAAAATCAAAATCATTTGAGTCTATCATCGGACGGGGTAATTTGAACCTAAAGGCGTCCCCTTTCCTGCCTGTCGGCAAGGCAAGCGAGGCTAGTTTGGAAATTTGGGGGCCGCCTGGGTAAGGCAGGCCTAAAAGCCGGGCGCATTTATCAAAACATTCCCCTGCAGCATCATCCCTGGTGCCGCCTAAATATTGGTAGCTATGGTGGTTTTTCATTAAAATTAGGTCAGTATGCCCTCCAGAGACAAGCAAGCCAATACAGGGAAATTTAGGAATCCCAAAAACGTCATTGCGAGGAGGGGGTGGAGCGACCGACGTGGCAATCTGAGCTGTTGTTAGAGTTTGCTTCGCCACTTCGTGGTCTCGCAATGACGAAGGAAAGATCCAACTTGCGTAAAAATGACCCATGAGGTGGTTGATAGGGATCAGGGGTTTATTCCAAACCAGCGAGAGTGTTTTGGCTGTCTCAACACCCACCAGAAGAGAACCGATTAAGCCCGGGCCTTGAGTGACGGCGATAGCATCAATAGCCGGACGGTGGATGGTGGAAGACAGAAGATGGTTTTTTGAGGACGGAGGGTAGAGGTTGGATTGGACCAATACTTCTTGAATAACAGGGATGATGCTTTTGATCTGCTCCCTGGCTGCCTGCTCAGGGATAATACCTCCATATTTTGCCTGCAAGTCAGCTGAGGATGCTACAATATTGGATA
>CAZFVS010000049.1:0-7911 GCA_964522265.1 uncultured Gammaproteobacteria bacterium
CTTACCTGGATACATCATAACTTTTTGGAAACTCCTGAACAGCTACGACAAACTGAACACAGAGTTAGTGTCTATTAAATTATTATGCCATGCCACCAGACCATATCTGCTAAATATCTTTCTTCGTCTCCCTCGTAACAGTCTGCTATTACCTCACAAGGCCACCTGTCGTCAAGTTGCATGTTTTGATAGATAACTCCATAAACCAGCATCTTCTGCTGGGTGGTTAAAAGCTCGGGTTTCATTCTCTCGTTCATTCTCTCACCCCCTTTGGTCAGGTTTTAAAACTAGCATTAGGGTTTAAACCCTGCTTGATTTTTTCCTGACACAAACAGGACAATGCTATAATGACGGGGCTATGGTCAGAACCAGAATAATTATTATGGGGGCAGCCGGCCGCGATTTCCATAATTTCAACGTTTACTACCGCGATCATCCAAAATACCAAGTCGTTGCTTTTACAGCCTACCAGATCCCTAACATCTCTGACAGAAAATATCCTGCCAAGCTTGCCGGCAAATTATACCCTCATGGCATCCCTATCCACCCGGAAGACGAACTGAATGATCTAATTCAGAAACATAGCGTGAACGGGGTCATTTTTGCCTATTCTGATATCTCTTATGAATATGTTATGCATAAAGCTTCTTTGGTAAATGCTGCCGGTGCAAATTTTACCCTGTTGGGGATGAAACAAACTATGTTGCATTCCAAAAAGCCTGTTGTGTCTATCTGTGCAGTAAGAACCGGCTCAGGCAAAAGCCAGGCTTCAAGAAAGGTCACAAGATACTTGCTCAAAAAAGGGCTTAAAGTTGTGGCAGTAAGACACCCTATGCCTTACGGCAACCTGACCAAGCAGACCACCCAAAGGTTTGCATCATATGAAGACTTGGACAAAAATGAATGCACGATTGAAGAGCGGGAAGAATATGAACCATATATTGAGCAGGGTATGGTGGTTTTTGCCGGGGTGGATTACGGGAAAATTTTAGAGCTGGCTGAAAAAGAAGCTGATGTCATAATCTGGGACGGCGGGAACAATGATACCCCTTTTTATAAACCTGACCTGCATATTGTGATTGCCGATCCACACAGGAGCGGGCATGAAAGCACTTATTACCCCGGTGAAACCAATGCCAGGATGGCTGATGTACTGATCATAAACAAGGTCAATACAGCCAAGGCTGAAAATGTTAATGCTGTTTTTACAAACCTAAAACTTTTAAACCCTAAAGCCATTATTATCAAATCTGATTCCGTTATAAACGTTGTAGAGCCGGAAATAATCAGGAATAAAAAAGTGTTGGTTATAGAAGACGGCCCAACAGTCACCCATGGTGAGATGGCTTACGGTGCAGGTTTTTTTGCAGCCAAAAAATATGGCGCCAGAGTAATCGATCCGAGAAAATTCGCAGTAGGGTCTATAAAAAAGACATTTGAGCAATTTCCCCACCTAAAAGAGGTACTTCCCGCAATGGGTTATAGTGATAAACAGAGGGGCGAGCTGCAAAAAACAATCAATACTTCAAATGCACAAGCTGTTATTATCGGTACCCCAATAGATCTGGCAAAACTTATCAAATTAAACAAACCGTCTGTCAGAGTCACTTACGATATAAAAGAACGCGGCAGTGTTACACTGGATGATATACTGGCAAAATTTGTCAAAACACACAATTTATGACCTCCCTTGAAAAACAGACTACCTCTGCATTGCTTATGATCAGACCTGCTAATTTTGGCTTTAATGAGGAGACTTTTGCAACATGCCCATTCCAAAAAAGAATGGACCTGCCCGCGGAGGAGGTGCAAAAAAGGGCCTTGCATGAATTCGACCTGCTGGCTGGCAAACTTAAATCCGAAGGGGTCAATGTTATAGTATTTGAAGATACTCCGGAGCCGAAGAAACCCGACGCGATATTCCCCAACAATTGGGTCACTTTTCATGAAAACGGCACTATTGCCCTCTACCCAATGCTGGCACCAAAAAGAAGGCTAGAGCGCAGAATAGATATTTTGGCCAGTTTAAAAAAAGATCGTCAATACCGCGCTTCAGATATCTGCGATCTCACACCATTTGAAAAAAAAGGAGAGTTTCTAGAAGGAACCGGCAGTATGGTCCTGGACCGGATTAACAGGATTGTTTATGCTTGTTTATCACCCAGAACGCATCAGGAACCGCTTAAAAAGTTTGCTGAAATATTTGGCTACAAAACAGTTACTTTCCATACCCGTGACATGATGGAAAAACCGGTTTACCATACAAACGTGGTTATGAGCGTGGGCGAAAAATATGCAGTTGCCTGCCTTGAAGCCGTTTCAGAAAAACAGGAAAAAACAAGGCTTTCACAAAGCCTTAAAAAAACCGGCCATGAGCTGATTCCTATCACGCTTGACCAGATGTACAGGTTTTGCGGGAATATCCTGCAGATAAAAAACCTGCTTGGGGAACCGTTAACGATTATGTCAGATCAGGCCTGCAAAACCTTCACCAAAAAACAGCTTGGGGTAATAAAAAAATACACCCGGACAGTAACCTCCCCAGCGGAAACAATCGAAACAATAAGCGGAGGAGGCGTCAGGTGTATGATGGCAGAAATTTTCCCGCAGATTTAAACTGGAGGATTTTTCCTCTTAAGAAAAATAAAAACTCCTGCCGTACTCATTAAGGCTCCTGAAACCATACCAAACACAAGCAGAATCTGGGTGGGTGAAATATTTGTTGGGGATGTTTTGATAATCTTTTTTGCGTTTGGATCAACTACTTCTATTGTCGCTCCCCTGCTTTTTGTTAAATCCAGGGAGTTTTTATTTTCAACCCCGGTTGGGATAGCTGATTCCGGATTAATGCTTATCTTGGCCTGGCCGTCTTTGATGGTGCGGAAGGTTAATTTTGCCACCAACAGGTCCCCGTTTTGAGAAACAATATTGGCTCTGGTAATTTTCATTTTGCCGGGGGTTAGTTTTTCTTTGGCCTGCATCGAAAAAGCAGAAGATTCATAATCAATTTTTGTCAGGCTTAATATACTGCTATTGTAATCAAGTGTCACTCCTATAGCATTTACCAACTCCCCTTCACTATTTAACCTAAGCTCCAATTCTATCTGGTCACTGATGGTTTTACTCGGAAGACTCTCCGGTAAAAGATAAAGTGTGGATGCTGATACTGTTTTGGGCAGCATTAAAACTAACAATAGTAAAAGTGGCAAAATTATGTTTTTTTTAATCATCCATGTCCTTGATTAATATAGCAAAGTCAAAAGAATTAATTACAAAATTTCTATCCATATCGCCATCGCTTATACTGGCTAAATGTTTACCCCAATTGTTAAATAATGTCCGTACATCAAAAACATCAACTTTGTCATCCTCATTTAGGTCAGCCTTTCTCTTTGGTTTTCGAGGAGTGGCAGAAGGACTGGCAGAATCTGATGCCTCAGTGATATCAATAGTTAGCGGAAAGGGGTTGGCATTTTGGATAAGACCGGTGTTGGACTGAAATTTAGCGAATAAGGATTTTGTTCGGTTTGAAGCATCTTTCAAAAATGTATAAATAACCGTGCTGTCTCTAAACTGCTCATAATTATATTCTTTTTTATTGATATGGAAACGTTCATCTTCTGCTAAAACAGCAGATTTAGTAGCAACACTGTCTATCGGCGCAGAGATTGCAGCGGCTGTTAAATTCCAATTGGGAGATATTAACTTAATTTCTGCCTCTCTTGAGGAAATCCTGGTAACACTGTTCCCCAAAGAATCAAGCACAAAAATATTCTGCTCACTGGCTTTAGATTGAGGCTTAAAGAAGAGATTGGTAAAAAGGTTATTTTTAAAAGAGAAGGCCATGGCAGAGATAAAAAATACGATCAGACCCAGGGTAGCAACTATTATTGGTAATCTGCTGGTTTTTAGAAGAGAGTCTGTTTGGCTTGATTGTTCCGGGAACTGTTGGGTTTGGACTGGATCTGGATTATTAATAACCATCTTTAGTGACTTCTAATTTTGATGATATATCATTTATACTAATACCGCCACCATAAATCAATCTGGAAATTTTAAAAACTTACAGTGAATATTTACTCAAGAATACGGACACCACCATAAGGATAAATCCATACTTGGACAGTCCTATCCCGTTGTAGGGTACTCCCTGTCCCATCCCTCCCATCAAATTCAAAAATACCTATATCCTGAAATCTTCCAAGCTGCAACTCATTATTCATGATAGGTACAAAAACTCCTGGTTGAGAAAATAGCAATGCCCTTAAATGCCTTCCAGCGTTTGCATCGTTTTCTTCTTCATCTGGTCTCAAGCGCGGATTATCACCACACCAATGTTTATAAACTCGCGGAATTCCGTCATAATTTTTTTCTTTAAACCAGTTTCCTCTTAGATCTTCCCCTACCAAGCTTAAGGAAAAATCGATCATATCATCTCTTAAATTTGGTTCTATTACTTCAGTCAAAATAACACCTAAAGTTGTATGCAACGAACGGACAAATGTCAATCCTGTTTCTACTTCAGATTTTTTCACTGCTTCCCTAACTTCAGGGGTGATATCCTGAATATAGGTAGGCTCAAGGGATTTAAACTTTAATTCTTTTAAATATACTTCCAACATAATTTTTGATATATTATTAGTCTATTATATGCCAAAAATCCCACGAATCAAGCACAAATCTTTAAGGCATGAGCGCAGCTCTACTTTGTATAAAGGCTTTGAATTGGTTTATAAAGAGCTGGCGCTGCCTTTAATGAAGTTTTTAGTAAAAAGAATGGGTGGTGAAAAGCAAGCTGCAGAGGAGGTATTCTCAAATACAACTTATGCAGCTTTAAAAGGCTGGCATACTTTTTCTCATAAAAGCAGTTATTTTACCTGGATTTGCAAGATCGGCTTAAATAAGATTGCAGATTATTACCGTTCTCAAATTCATGAAAAATCCATTATTATAGCTCCCCTTTTGGAGGAGCTTTCAGAAAGACACAGTGATGAACTCTCCATCGAAGAAAAATTAATTCTAAAAGAGCTAAGAATAAACGTCAGAGCTTGTTTGATGCTCCTACCGGGAGAAAAAAGAAAGCTTATATATTTAAGATTTTATAAGCAGTTAACAATCAAAAAGATTGCTGAAATTTTTAACACATCAGAAAGATCAGTTGAGGGAAAGATTTACAGAGCAAAGCTTGAGTTAAAAGAAACAATCTCTCTTAAACATCCCTATTTAGCTTATCGAAAAAATCCATAAATAATTCTCGCACGCATACACCCCTTGCAAAACTATTTTCATTTTGTTTACATTAAATTATGTAGAAAAATGAAAAACAAAAAAGTCGCTGCCCTGCTTTCACTACTTTTTCCCGGTCTTGGTCATTTGTATATTGGTAAACACATTGATGGAATAATATTTCTAATCGCCGGTTTGTTTTTGTGGTTTGTTACTTACTTAAAGAGCGAGCTCATATTCCAATTTAATAACCAGGCAGTTATTGTTCTGATGGCTTTGGCGGGTATTTATATCTACACAATTTTTGACTCCTACAGAAAAGCATAAAAAAGGATGATTTATTTATTCGGGGCGATAACTTTATTCGTGATCCTTGATTCTCTCAGGGGATATTTTACGGCTAAAAACAAAAAGCGGTATCTTATACAACTTTTTGTAGGGCTCCCACTGATCATCATCTTACTCTTTTTATTTGGTCCTTTTTTTATTCTGTCGCCTCTTAAAATCGGCTACTCAGCCCTAAAAAATGACAACATTACTCTTTACTACCCGGGGGATAGAATGGATTTTGCCAAGGAAATGATGAAGCAACTTCAAGAAGCAGACTCATACAACAAAGGTTTTTATAAAACCACTTATCCAATGCCTATTTTGGTCGCCACCTCGGAACTTGATATGTTGAGGTTCGGTTCTTATCCCAAGGCAGGCGGAACAGGCAATGAGCTGGGAATAAATATCCGGGAAGGAAGAATGAGCGTGGGAAAAATCGCCCATGAGATGTCACACCGCAATCTTGTTTCACTTACCGGTAAATCAGCTATTACATTCCCCCGTTGGTTTGATGAAGGCTTGGCTTCTTATATAGGGAAAATGGATGATTATAAAAAACCGCAAGATCTTCAAGATGATATAAAAAAAGGGGTATATGCCAAAGATATTCTTAACATACGCGGAATTTTCGGCACTATCCAATGGCTGAAAAGAGTTGATTTTAATAAAGAGAGTAGAGTTTTCTACGGACAGAGCTATTTGATGGTTAAATACCTGTTTGATAAATATGGCCAGGATAAGGTCTATGAGTTTGTGCAGTCTTTAAAAAATAATGATTTTGAAAAAGCTTTTATACAATCTTTTGGTGTAACTGAAGAACAATTTCTACAAGAATTTACCAACTATATCCAAAACTATACTGATAATCCTATCCATAGCGCTCCTGATAATCCGCCTCAGATTCCTTGAAATAGACCACCTTCCATTTGAACTAGGTTGACACCTACTCTTTTTCAGGATTGGGCTTCTAAAGGTAAAAGTCAATGAGGCTCCGCGGAGCTTCATACAAGTTGACTTGAAGCGGTTGTATGCTAGAATAAAAACCATGTTAGCAGAGCGTATTGAAATAACAGGTAGGTCTTATCAGGAAGGTGAACGAGCGGGATTAGAGGAATTGGCTAATAGACATGGCGTTCCCGGCATAGAAAGAAACACAGACCAGTATAGTGATATTGGTAAGAAAGGATGGTGGGATCTGAAAAATGGTCTTCATCCAGCACTTCACTTGTTAAATCCAACAAGGGTGGGATTCGCTGCGGGTGTTTTTGAGAGGTTTAAAGTATCAAAAGATAGGCCGGTTCTTGAGGGTGGTTCCGGCGGTGGAGTTTTTGCTGAGGCTTTGGCAAGGAGGGGATATCGTGTTATGGGCGTTGATATATCAGAAGGGGCTATAAAAGTTGCCAGAGAGCATGCCAGACAATCCGGGCTTAATAATCTTATTACATATAAATACGGAAGTTTATATGCGTTGCCATTCCCAGATGCCTCTTTCCAAGCTGCTGTCTACCCTGATGTCTTGGAGCACCTCGAAGATCTAGACCGTGCAATGAAGGAAATTAGCAGGGTTTTGGTGGTAGGAGGTGTGTGGGTATTTGATACTATCGAAAGGGATGAAGGGGCTGTGGAACGGTTTATGGGACTGGAACAAAACGGGACAATCCCGCCTGGCACGCATGATCCGAAATTATTTATCAAACCTCGTGAATTGGCGGAGGCTGCCCGGAGGCATGGTCTGGAAATACCAAGAGACCCAGATAATCCATATGGTATTAAGATACTATCTGTGGCTGCTTCTCAGAGACCTGATGAAGGATTAAACTTTGTATTAGAAGAAATTCATAGAGACTCACCACCAATAGGGCATTATATAGGATATGCCATCAAGAGTTAGAAAATGAACCCCTCCCCACTGCTTGCAGCGAGGTATTCTGCTTCTGCAAATAACAAACAACCCACCGATTTCTCGATGGGTTGTACAAAACTACATCACGGAATCAAATTGTGCTCGAACAGATAAGCACCCGGATGCCAACCAGTCAGATGTCCTCCGCTAACATCACTAGACAGAACGAGCCAAATCTTGTACAGACCTGATGTTTCTCCACCTGATCCTACGTCAGCCGTACCTGCTATGTGAACGTTCCCTGCGGCGTCTGCCACATCACTCCCAATCACAGTCACACTCGGCCAGCCATTATATTCAACCAAGGTATAATCCGTGCCAGGAACAAGTCCATGCCCATTAAAAACACCTGAGATTGTTTGGTCAGAAAGCTTGAAGTTGTATTTCGCCCAAGCACCATCCCAGACGATATTCCAACTTGTATCTTTCTGATACAGATACAGGTTTTGTGT
>CAZFVS010000050.1:0-7748 GCA_964522265.1 uncultured Gammaproteobacteria bacterium
AGATGCTGAAACTAGTTCAACATGACAACATTGATATAGTATTGTCAACAAGACTGAACTGTTACGAATTCTTATCTTTACAGTTAAAACAACTAAATGATTATTTAAAAATGCAGCGGTTTTTGTATTAGCCCGAAAGTATAGGTATTAAACTTTTTTTGTAAAAGCGGAGTCAGGGGTTTATACAGATTATTAGGTCCTTTAACTCCAAAAAACTCTGTTGACTTGCCTGGCTAATGCAGGTAGAAATTTTAAGCCTTCTTCGTTTTGTATCGCTCTTAACGAATCAGAAATAATCCCCATTGATCTTTCAATAATGCCACATACAGAATCCTGATCGCCCCGTTTACCCATTGCTTGCCTTAACCATTGTCCCATTACTAAAGTGGCAAAAGCGTCACCTGTTCCCCCGGTGCCTGATCCTACACGTTCTGTAAATACTACTCTAGTGGTAGGATGCAAACCAATACCCACCGCGTTATCACCAGTAAATCTTATACACGTACCAATACTGTCCGGTTTTCTCTCATCAATAACCGATTTAAGAATTACTAAACCTGGATATACTAAGGCCAATGCCGCAGTTAAATCTTTGGCTAATCCAACATTTACCATACCATTATCACCAACACCACACTCTTTGGGTTCCTTACCCAATAGGATTGCCGCCTCTGTAGGATTTGGTGTAATAATATCAGCCACTCTTACAAGATTACTAATCTCTTCTACTATTCCTGGGCGAGAATATATAACACTACCCTCTCCGAAACCATCTCCCATAACCGGGTCAATTAAAATAACAGTTCCATTGTGTGTCAATACCTCAGACATTTTCCTAATCAAGGGAATTTGTTTCGGATTACCAAGCCATCCTGTCTGTATACCATCAGCAACTACACCCAACTCCTGCCAGAGATTTAGAGTTAGCACCATGTGCTCTGTGGTATCTAGACTACACGGCGGTAAAGGGTAATCAGTGGTATTAGATAAAATCTCTGTATGCCACATGAGGGGAATATGCCCCATATTGATTAAAATGGATTGGGCAACCCTCGATGAGGCAACTCCTAAGCCGGAGTCATCGTGTGCTTCAACAATTTGTGCACCTATACGTACTGAGCCTTCCTTCATAATTATAGGACAAACTGGTGCCGAAGAGAGGAGTTGAACCTCCACTCCCTTGCGGGAACAGCGCTCTGAACGCTGCGTGTCTACCATTCCACCACTTCGGCAATAGTTGTACCTAATTTTACCCTAATTAAAAAATATTTGCACATTGTGCAGGTAGTGTATAATCAAACAGAGAAATGACAGATTTTAGGATTGTCACTTTCGGGGGGGGGACAGGGCACTATACGCTTTTGCGCGGGCTTGTTGAACAAAACAGGCCGGAGCTTATCACAGCCGTTCCTTCAACTTGGGATGACGGAGGATCCTCTGGGAGACTCAGGACTGAGATGGGAGTCCTACCTCAGGGTGATGCAAGACAATGCCTACTTGCCTTAATGACCAACGATGAGCAGAGGCAGGTGGCACAACAACTGTTCAATGATAGGTTTGCCAGTGAGCGGGGGCCCCTGCGGGGGCACAGCTTGGGAAACCTTATCTTTGCCAGGCTGGAGCGTACTTTCCAGGGCCAGGACAGGGGGCTTGAAGCAGCCAGGGCACTTTTCAAAGTTAAGTCCAAAATAATACCACCCACGCTGACAAATACAATTTTAATCGCCAAAACAAAAAAGGGGATTATTATAGAGGGTGAAACAAATGTTGACCACAGGAAAAAAAGGGATGACTTTGACCCAAAGGATAGGATTTCCAGATTATATTTTGATACTAAAGCTGAGGCAAACCCTAAGCTTCTTCATGAAATAAACCAGGCTGATCTTTTAGTCTTCTCATCAGGGGATTTATATACCAGTATCCTACCGCATCTTTTAATCTCCGGGGTACAGGAAGGGATATTGTCATCAAAGGCTAAACTTTTCTTTATAGTAAATCTGATGACAAAGCTGGGCGAAACTGATTTTTATAAAGCATCCGATCATATTGAAGCTTTTCTGCATTATTTGGGGGATCCAAAAAGATTAAATTATACCGTTGTCAATGAAAACCGTATCGACAAGGAAGTGATTAACCATTATAGGGAAGAGAGCCAGGAGTGGGTTAAGATCGATGCTGAAAGAATCCATAAACTGGCACCAAAATCAAAAATACTCAAAGCCCCAATGGCTTTATATTTCCCCAGAGAACACCTTTTGCGTCATAGCTCTGAAATTTTGGCATCAACAATACTTAAAGCTGCCTCTGCCCTGTAATTTGACATTCTGCGAGTTATGGGATATAATTATGCATAAGATCCTGGAGTATGACCCCTCATGCCCAGGATTTTTTGTATGAAAAATAAATTTAGAAAATTAGTCATTGTCACTTTGTTTGTTTTAATACTACTCACACTACCTGTTTCCAGGGTGGGTTCGGAGAGCATGGTCAAAACAGCAGCAGTAGAGATTACAACCAAGCAACTGGACAACAGGGCTGTTATCCTAAAGGATTATTTAGCCCAGCACAACTCACCTTTGCAATATCATGCCCAGGACTTTATCGATGCTGCCGATACCTATAAACTGGATTATAAACTGGTTCCTGCTATCTCAGGGGTTGAATCCACATTTGGTAAAGCTATCCCTGGCGGGTATAACGGCTGGGGATGGGGAGTATACGGCAATCAGGCTCTTTACTTTAACTCATGGAGAGATGGAATCTTTACTGTCAGCAGAGGGTTAAGGGAGAATTATATAAACAGGGGGTTAACAGACCCTTTTGCCATGAACCGAATATATGCAGCTTCCCCTTCTTGGGGTACTAATGTCTCCTACTTTCAAAATGATATTGCAGAATTTGCCAAAGCTAAAAGTTATTTGGAAAAACGAGAGCTGCCTGCAAAATATAGTAATATTGAGGCTAAAACTGCGGGAACTTCTGCAAAACTTGCTTTCAAAAATTAATTTTTATCTCGATAAGACCCCGACTGTCAAGTCGTTAGATCGTGGGTAGATTCATCCGTCTGAATTCCCCTGGTTGCCTGATAAATTGCATCCTTCAGAAACTCGAGGTCTTGGAGGGAGGAAATTAGCGGCGGGGTTAACCGAATTGCCGGAAAGGATTTGGAAGCAGGGTATGTCCAGACTCCAAGCTCCCTGAGTTTTAAATTAACCAAATTCCTGGTTTCCGGATCTGGTTGACTATCCTTATCATAAAATTTAATACTTCTATATAAGCCAATCCCATCAACCCTTAGTACAGGGAGTTTACTGCTGAAGCTTGCATCGCCATATGGCTTAATTGATTTTTTCAACAGCATCCCAAACTTGGGTGAGAGTTTTCGCGCGTTTTCTACGATTTTTTCCTCTTCGTAGATCCTCATCACAAAATTTGCAGCGGCAATACCAACAGGACTCATTGTAAAGGTTCCTGATACACGATTGGCGGGAAAAACACCAACCTGTTTTAGTTCATCTTTAAAACCTACTATACTGATGGGGTGACCCGCACCTAACGACTTGCCCAAGACTATTGCATCGGGATCCAAACCTAATGCCTGATAGCTAAACCATTCTCCACACCTGCCTAATCCTGCTTGAACTTCATCAGAGACTGAATATATTCCCTCTTTTTTTAGTATCTGCTCCAGATCTTTAAGATAATGGCCCACTCTCATGCCTCCTCCTTCACCCTGAACCGGTTCATATATTACACAAGCACATTTGGAAAGGGGAATCCCATTTAATTTTTCGAGACAAAATTCAAAATCTTGTATAGTCTCCGGGTAAGGCAAAAGATAAACATCACCACTTCTTTTTTTTATGCCAAAGTGGGCGGGGTTTGAATCAGAACTGTCAAGTGATTCACCATCCCGGCCGTTAAAGGATTTCTCAAAACTGATCCAGTAGGGTTTACCTGTAATCTCCTGCATATACCTAATTCCAATATTATTCGCCTGTCCACCTGTTATGTGAACTCCAAAATGGGTTTTATTCAAACCGAATATATGCGGGGCGAGCCTGTCGCAAAGAGCCGCCGGGGAGAGTTCCATCATGACTCCATCAACTTTTAGGTTTTTCCAGTGGTTTCGATAGAATCCATCTGTTCCCATAAAAGTGGTTACAACTTCACCTTGACCCGCGGCTTTCCAAAATTCCTGCATCCATCTCACGAATTTGGGATGGTTATGACCGATATTGGCAGTACTAACCTGGGAAGAAGCTTCAAAATATTTTTTGCCTTCCTCATTCCAGATCCAAACTCCAAGAGCTTTTGCTATAACCTCATTTTCATCCGGACCTATTGTAGTAGGGATTATTAAGCGTCTATGTGTTTGAGGATAGGATTCCGCCTCCATCAGATTGTTTGTAGCACATCTTAGGAAAGGGTGCAAGATCTGGTACAATTTGGGCATGAGAAAACTTTTGGCAATACTGATTGGCAAAATAATCCATAAACTTACCCGGACTTTTAAAATCGGGGGGGGCTCTGCAGCCCCCGGGCTTTATGCTTTAAGGATTTATCCCGGCTTGGTAGAGGATCTGTCAAGACAAATCTCCAAAAATGTGGTTATCACAGGTACAAATGGGAAGACCACCACAGCCAGGATGCTTAGTCATTTTGCTAAAATCCATGGTTTCAAAGTTATAAGAAATCATACAGGATCCAACCTGGAACGGGGGATAGCATCAACACTGGTTGCTAACTCAGCTTTCCACCTCGGAGGTGTCAGGCTAAACCGAGTCGATTTGGGGATTTGGGAGCTTGATGAGGCTGCTTTCAACTCTGTTGCACCAAAAATTAAACCTGACATTATTGTCTTTTTAAATGTTTTCAGGGACCAACTGGACAGGTACGGGGAAGTTGATACTGTGGTAAAAAAATGGTGTGAGACTTTAAAAAGACTGCCCGCAGATACCAAAATATTAATCAATGCAGATGACGGGAATATTGTTAAGTTATCAAATTACTGCAAGGGTAAGACACAAAAATTCGGGCTACAGGATTATAAAATAGCAGGTGAGCATGATACAATCACTCCACAAAAACTTGATTTTGAGGCTATTAACATCAAGCTGGAAGGACTTTCGGGAAGTTCCTTCCAACTTCTAACATCCAACCCCAAAATCCATCCTCCAACTTCTAACATCCAACTGCCGCTTCCCGGCATCTACCATATCTATGATTTCCTGGCAGCTTTCTTATGCGGTTTCCAGCTAAAAATACCACCAGGGATCATGATTGATTCACTTAAGGATTTCTTCCCAGCCTTCGGCAGGGTAGAAAAATTTAGGTTGATACCTCCGGGAGAGAAATCGGAAAAAGAAGGGTATATTTTTTTGATTAAGAACCCTGCGGGCGCTACACAGGTTTTTGAAACAGTTGCACCCCATTCTAAAAAAGAAGACCGGTTGTTGATGGCTTTAAATGACAACCTGGCTGATGGGACAGATGTTTCATGGATTTGGGATACGGATTTTGAAATATTTCAAAATCCATCCTCGGAACGTCAGTCAAGGGACTACAAAATATATGTATCCGGTACAAGAGCTCAGGACCTGGCTGTCAGGCTTAAATATGCAGGATTTGATCCCAGCTGCATATTTGTCGAAAACAACCTGAAAAAGGCTCTGGAAGAGGCAGAAACAGATCTAAAAGGGACTCTTTATATTTTGCCTACATATACTGCTCTTCTGGAACTTCAGCGCATTCTGACAAACCGTGGCGTTAAACAGCATTATTGGAAGGAGTAGCAAATAAACTTATGAAACTCATAATCGGTTATCTTTATGGCGATTTAATGAATATCTACGGCGATACCGGTAACATCATCGCCTTGCAGAAAAGAGCTCAGTGGCGTGGGATGGAAGTAGAAGTTAAAAATATTTCAATAAGCCAACATATCACACCCGGGGGGTGTGATATATATTTTTTTGGTGGGGGGCAAGACCAAGCCCAAGAATTAGTATCAAGGGATTTAGTATCAAGTCTTAAGGGACAAACCATTAAAAACGAGGTTGAAAGAGGTGTCCCACTGCTGGCTATTTGTGGCGGATATCAGCTGTTGGGGGAATATTATAAACCACACAAAGGACCCAGGTTACCCGGGGTAAATTTATTCCCAATCTATACTGCGGCAAGCAACCAACGCATGATCGGCAATATTGTAATTCGTCCGACATCGGACATCCGAAATCTGACTTCCGAACTTGTGGGGTTTGAAAACCATTCCGGAAAAACTTTCTTAAAAGAAGAAGCAAAACCACTGGGAAAAGTTATTAAAGGATTTGGAAACAATGGAGAAGATGAGACTGAAGGGTGTATTTATAAAAATGCCATTGGCTGTTACATGCACGGATCGCTTTTGCCAAAAAACCCTCAGCTTGCTGACTGGCTACTGGAAAAAGCATTAGAAGTGAAATATGGAAAAGCAGTCAAACTGAAGGAGCTGGACGATTCCTTGGAAAACTTAGCCCACCAAAAGGCTGTTCAAAAATTTGGATAATTGTGCCGGGAAGAGGAGTCGAACCTCCATGCCTTACGGCACATGGTCCTAAACCATGCGTGTCTACCATTCCACCATCCCGGCATTACACAAATCTAATGATCATTTTACTATAATCTTCTGATACTGCCAAATATACCCTATAGCTAATTTGAGTTATTTGCTTTAAAGGTGTAAAATTAGGTGTATGAATCAGGATGATACCCAAAATCCATTTTCAACAAGACCCAAAGAAGCCCCTAAGAAGGTAAAACCTGTTGGTGGTGCGATGGGTTTTTTTGATGGTGAAACTGAATCTGAGGATCCACTGGGATCTACATCACATACCATTTTTGACTCTTTAAAAAATGCTCCATTCAACCTGGTGGATTCTTCACACCCTGCTGAAAAAACTGATATCGAACAAGCAAGTTTCATGGGGAGTATTGATTTTGTCAAAAGCAATAGGGTTGCCCAGGAAACCCAAAGGATTAATGAACTACAAGCAGAAATTGCAGACGGCGGAAATCAGGTAATAGTTGAAAAAAAGGCTGCCCAAACAACATACCAACCTCAAATATTCACAAGCAGCAGATTTAATCTCTCAGAAATAAGCAGGATTAAGGATTATATAAAATTTGGAGAGTTTTTCTCAATCATAGGGGGAGAGGGTAGGTTTGGCTTCAAGGCTATTAAAAGTCTGTTCGTAGAAAATATTCTTCAACCTAAGAAAAATCCAAAGTTAGAAGCAAGACAAAAAATGACTCCTGACCAACTTAAAGAGGAGGATAAAAAACAGGTTCAAAAAAGGAATAAAGCCTCTTTTTTTAGCCAGCTTCGCCAAATTATGAGGGGAAGTTCAGGAATGGAGAGGGTCCTTAATAACAAAAGACAAAATATTAATATGCAGGTTGGGTTTAACGCAGCTTTTGAAGGAAGTATTGATGAAAAAACCGGGGGGATGAGGATAGATCTGCAGATTTTAGCTGATAAAAAGAACTCTGAGATGCAGGCTTCTGAACTTAAAGCCAAAAAACAGCAGCAGATAGCAGCTGTTTCAGGAGGCGGTAAAAACCTGAGAACCCACCTTGGTGCCCAAGAAGGCCAAAGCATGGTGGCAAATGCAGTACTCACTGCAGGATAAATCTTGGGTGGGCAGTAGAGGACTCGACCCTCTGACATCGTTCACGTCAAGAACGCGCTCTACCAACTGAGCTAACTC
>CAZFVS010000051.1:0-7684 GCA_964522265.1 uncultured Gammaproteobacteria bacterium
TGAGAAAGTTATGGATTGCTGGGGTGATCTAATTGTGGTTTTGCACCAAACTCTGGCAATTAGGGTAAAAAAGACTTTATCAGATCCGAAACTTTTTGTGTCACTGCTCTAATCGGCAAGCCTTTACCTAAAACGGGTAAGTTTATTTCACCACTCTCCAGTGTTTTAACACCATAAATTATGAGTCCTGCCGCTGTTGCAAATATAGGTGAATCAATCTCGTCAGTAAGTCCAACAAACCCCTCTATCTCTCCAATTCTGGCAGGAAACCCCAGTATGTATTTTGCCTGTTCTAAAGCTCCTACTGTTAAAGCACCACCTCCGGTGATCACCAGACCAGCTGGAGTTTGAACCCCAAAACCGCTTTTTTTGATCTCTTTTCCGACATATTTAAAAATCTCCTGCAACCTGGGTTTAATAATACTGTCTACAACAGTTTTTTTGGATATTTTTTCAATCTCTTCAACCAGTCCCATGCTTCTAAGATCAAGCGTTTCCTCCTCTTTTTTTCTGGCGACACTTTTTTCATCATGATGGTTTAAGTCTCTATCTTCAGGCATAATAGGTTTTTTGGGGATTTTACCCAAAGCCTGTTTGACCTTTTCTGCTGATTCTAAAGAAATTCTTAACCCCACTGCCAAATCTGAAGTCACATGCCGGCCTCCCAAAGGGATAACAGATGAATAAGCAATGGCGCCGTCTACAAACATGACGACATCTGTGGTTTCGCCTCCAATATCAACCAAAATTACACCCAATTCTTTCTCAGTATCAGTTAAAACCGCCTGAGCAGAAGCAAGACCGGAAAAAACCAATTCGGAAATATCTATTCCTACCATCCCGATACATTTGGCCAAATTTCTAGTTGAAGTTGTTGAACCGGTAATAATGTGGGTGTCTGTTTCAAGCCTTATCCCTGTCATACCTATTGGATCGCTGATCCCTTCTTGCCCATCTACCGTAAAGGTGCGCGGAATAACATGCAGAATTTCCAGAGAAGACGGCAAAGCTATCGCTCTTGCAGCATCATTCACCCTTAAAACATCGTTTTGCTTTATTTCACCCTCCGGCTGAGCCACTGCTACTACAGCGTGTGAGTTAACACTTTTGATCTGAGGCCCCCCCAAAGAGACGTATGCTGAGGAAACCGAATAACCGGACATTCTCTCGGCGCTTTCAACACTCTCGGTAATAGCCTGCACTGCCGATTCAATATCTACAATCTGCCCCTTTTTAACACCTCTGGAGTTCGTTGCAACAGCACCTATAAGATTGATTCTGCCATCTCCTCCCAGAGTGGCAATTAATGTGGCAATTTTGGAAGAGCCAACATCAATACCGCAAACCACCTTGTCTTTGCTCATAAATGATCTTTTGGAGAGTATATCACAGTAGGCTTGTTAAACCTTAAATCGATAAAATTTATCACTTTTGATTCTATTTTAGCTTTTTTCAGGATTAATTGTAAAGAGGTAAGTTGCTTGTCTAAAGCGCTGTTTTTTGCAAAAATTAAATTTGGCTGTCCTTCAACCAAAATCTTTTCACCGGAAATAATCACTTTGTCCACATTTATTTGGAAAGCAACCAGCTTACCCAAAAGTAAAATAATTTTTTGGATTACATCATCCTGGATACTTTTCCCCAAACCAATATCTTCATTTACCAGATAAAGAGATTGCAAACCGCTAATTTCCTGGGTGGCCTCCTTAAAAATAAACCCAGAGCTGTCAACTAAAAATTTTGTTGATTCTGAAGCTTCAGGTAAAAACTTTGAGATGCTAAGTTCATTGACTACCGAAGAAGACGTAGCATCCAAAGCTTTCAACTCTTGTTGCATACTATTTGGTATTTTAATAATTAATGCGGCTGGTTCTCTTTCGGATAAATTAAGGTCAATCTTATCCGGGAAATTTTTTTTAAATTCAACAGTTTTTATACAAAGAAATTTTTCTTTCAGGTTTTTTTCAATTTTTTTTTCATTTACCAAAAAAAAGTTTTGTCCGTAAAGATTAATTTGCTGTGCAATCATGTTTTTGTTTGTACATGACAGGTTATCGGGGCTTATATTAATTTTTTTAATTGTCAGAAAATTATATTTTAAAACTATACCTGCAGAAATTGACAGGATTGCAAAAAATAAGATTATTTTTGCAAAAAATACCTTGTTATCATTTTGATATATTTTTGATCTTTTCACTGTTACTTTTTGCCAAGAATTAATGTTTCCTGTGCAAGCCTCTTGGCTGCATCCAAAACAACAACTTTTTTTGCATCTAAAGCAAGTTTTCTAAAATGATTATAGTCCCTAAAGATATTTCCGATCTTTTTTAACAGATCCCGGCCGTTTAGGCTGCTTTGGGGTAGTATTTCACATAATCCCAAATGATGGAAAAATTTTGCATTTGTATTTTGCTCATCTTTGTAAAGATACGGCAATGGCACTACAATAGTTGGTATACCAAAAAGCGCAAATTCAAATAGGGTGTTTACACCAGCGCGGGAAACTACTAAATCGGAATTTTTAAGAATTAAGGATACATCATCAACATCAAACCATTTCTTTACAAAATATCTTTGGGGGTTTTTAAATTGATCTTTTTCTTTTACTAATTTTTCAAAATCCCGGAAGTTGGAATCTCCGGTTTGGTGGATCACAAAAAATTTATCAGTTAAATCAGCCAGTATTTCTGAAACAGCCATGTTCACCACATGCGACCCCTGGTTGCCTCCTGTTACATAAATAACCAACAAATGATTTTTCTTTGCTAAACTCAAAATGCCGCCAATCTTTTCAGCACCACTTATTTGCAGCTTCGAATTTTTGGCATTCTCTAGTAATTCTTTTCGTATCGGATTACCCGTTAAAATGGTTTTGTCTGAGTCAAAAGAATAGCCTTGATTAAAAGAAACTGCAATCTTATCTGCAAAAAAATTTGAGATTCTGTTGGCAAGACCGGAAACTAGAGTTTGTTCATGAACAATCACAGGAATATTTAAAAGCCAGGCGCTAAAAACTACCGGTACCCCGACATATCCACCGAAGGATAAAACTACATCAGGTGATTCCTTAATCAGATAATAAAAACTTTGGATAAAACCAATGGGGATTTTTAAAAGAGAGGCAAATGTTTGAAAATCAGGGATCCGTCTGACTCTCCCGGCAACAATAGGGATGAATTTAACCCCTATTTTGGGAAAAATTTGAGATTCTTGAGAAAGGGTTGAATCCCCCTCAATTGTATGTTTTCTGCCAATATAAACAATCTCTGAGTTATGAATTTTTTGTAATTCTTCAGCAGTAGCCTGCGCTGGTGTAAAATGCGAGCCGGTAATTAATATTTTCACCTCTAAAGTATAACAAAAGATTAAGTTGGGTTTTTAGTATATTTTGAAATATTAAGAAGAATGCCAACAGCTGCCAGATTTACCATCAGTGCTGATCCTCCATAGGAGATAAAAGGAAGCGGCACTCCTGTTAGGGGTATTAAAGACACCATTGCCCCCAAATTGATCAACGCCTGGATCCCCAACCATATTGTTAACCCAAAAGCCAATAATCTGCCAAAATTATCATCCGCTCTTTCGGCAATTTTTAAACCCTTGTAGATCAGAAAAGAGATCAGGCCAATTAAAACTAAACCTCCCATAAACCCAAGCTCTTCTCCAACCACTGCAAAAATAGAGTCTGTAGCAACTTCAGGGATATATTCAAATTTTTGACGGGATTCACCAAGACCTAACCCGAAAAGGCCTCCTGAGCCCAAAGCTATAAGCACTTGGGAGATGTGGTAGGAATAACCTTGAGGATCAGAAAAAGGGTTTAGAAAAGCAAGAATTCTCTGCTTGCGATAAACGGAAGATAACATAAAAAGAACAAAACCCACAATTGCAAAAGGTATTATTCCCAACAAATACACCAGTGGAACCCCTGCAACTATATACATCGAAACAGAGGTCAGGAAGAAAACCACAGTTGAACCTAAATCCTTTTGTAAAAAACCAACAATAAAAGAAACCAACGAGATAACAATAATAAATGGTAAGAAACGAGGTTTTTTTTCAAAAATTGATGCAAAGAAAACAATTGTAGAAAGTTTCATTATTTCAACGGGTTGAATGGAAAAAAACCCTAGTTTTAACCACCTGTATGCCCCTCCTGCCGAAAGCCCCAATCCGGGAACGAGTACCAAAAGAAGTATTAGAAAAGATATTGCCAGCATAGGCAAAGATATTTTTTTAAAGTGACGGTAATTAAAAAAAGAAAAAAAAGTGAGCATCAAAAAACCGAGCCCTACCCAAACGAGTTGTTGTTTAATATAGAAATATTTATTGCCAAAGTCCTTAAACGACTGCACAACTGAAGCATCGTAAACCATAACGAGTCCGAACACTATTAGAGATATTGTCGCCAGAAGTATTGCCGGGTCAACCTTTTTACTTTGCGTATCGAACTTGAGTTTTGGGATTGATAAATTTTTTCTTCTCATAATTGCTAAGAATTAACTACTAGGTAAATAGGCTAGTTGGGAAGTAATGATAACCAAAGTCCCAAAATTGCAAATATAGCCCCTGCCAACCAAAACCTAACAACTATTTTTGGCTCTTCCCATCCGATATATTTAAAATACATATGGATGGGGGCAATCTGCATAATTTTTCTTTTCAATATTTTTTTTGAAAGGATCTGCAGGAGAGAAGATGTAACTATCACAACATAAACCCCTCCAATTACTGCCAGTCCGATTATTTTACCAGTAAGTAAACCAACAACAGCCAAGGTTGCCCCAAATCCAAATGCACCTGCATCACCCAAATAAATTCTTGCCGGATAAACATTAAAGTACAGATATGCAATTAATGCGCCTATCCATACACCTAAAAATACACTTAAGCTTTCATCAAAAACAGTATGTGCTAGCACTAAAAAAGCAAAAAGACAAATTGTCAAAAGTCCAGAAGACAGCCCGTCTAATCCATCCGAAATATTGTTAGCATTAGCAAAAGAAACAATTACGAAAATAGCCAGAGGTATATACCACCAACCTAAAATAATATTTCCGAAAAAAGGTACGAAAATATTATTAAGACCTATCGAGAAATAAAGCATGAGCGCAATAAAAACAGCAGCAATAATCTGTAAAAAAAGAATATGGTGGCTTTTCATACCAGAGTATTTTCCTGAGAATTTAGCAAAAATTTTTTTCATATCGTCAGGCAAACCGATCAATCCAAAGGAAAGCACTGTAAAAATTAAAACATATATTTCAAGCGTTATAGAATAATCTGTCAGATATAAAACTGAAAAACTTATCAATATAAGAGAGGGTATAATTAGTAGACCTCCTCCCACCGGAACCTCTGTATCTTTGCCTTTAAGAATCTGGTTATGAATTGGGGTATTGTAACTTAAGGCAGCATTAGTGGGTTTCTTATTTTTTCCATTATATAAAAACAGGTTTTGTTGATACCTTTTTTTTAAGAAAAAAAGAAGATCTATGAACGGAACCAACAAAAAGGCAGTAATAGCAAATGATATTAGAACCCATCCCAACAACTGTATCATTATTAATATTTCTAGAATCTTTTAAGCTTAATTATTCTTTTTACCACTTCATCCAGTCTAACACTGCGGTCTCCCTTAATCAAAATAACATCACCTTTAGCCATAATTTTGAGTAACTTACCTACTATCTGCGGATTTGTCAAGTTATCCTGTAGACGCTCCGCTAGAAACCCAAGTTTGTTTAATTCATCTGCAATAACCTGTGCATTTTCCCCCTTTAAAAATACCAGATCAATTTTATCTTTATAGATTTTTTGGGCAATTTGACGGAATAATTTTTCATCTGATCTTCCCAACCCCGTTGCTTTCCCTAAAACAGCAATTCTTCTCCTGGCACTTACCTGATTTAAACATTCTAATGCCTCTTCTGTATCAATGAATAGATCATCATCTGTATCATCTATTACTGCGGAACCATTTACACCATCAAAAACCTGCATTTTATGCTCAACCACAGCTACATTTTCCAATCCTTTTTTTATAGTTAAAAGCGGGATATCTAAACTAATACCCAACGACGCAGCTGCCAAAAGCGGGTATATCTGATGAAACCCCAAAAGATTAGAATTAATTGCCACTCTCTCGACACCGTAATTCATTTCAAAAGAAGTTCTAAAATTTACAATTCTAATCCTTCCTACCCATACCTGACAGGCGTACTGATCTGTACCATAAAATAAAACCTGAGCCTTTGTTTTTTCGGAAAGCTTCCTTAAGACAGGGTCATCCCAATTTAATATCATCAAACCATTTTCTGGAGTTACTTCTATAATTCTACCGTTTTCGGATAGAACGTCTTCTGTGTTTACGTATCCTGGCTGATAAATTCTTGTTGCAATGGTTGTTTGAGGTTTTAGTCCTTTAAAATACAACTCAGATTCTTTAGTATTGCGGAAATCCATTGCAAATATAATTTTGTCGTTGTTGGTTGATAATTGTAGAATGTTCTTGAAGGCTTTATTTGAACCTATCGCTACTTTTTTAAATTTCTGTTCTAAAACCGCTCTGCATGAATTGACGGTAGTGACATCCAATGGTTCTCCAAAAACTCCAACTATCTTTGAATTATCTATAAACCTTGAGTATTGTTTTATAAAAAAGCCCAGGACTGACTTGATATTAACTCTCATGTCCATCTTCTTTCCGTTGCGCTTTTATTTTGAGAACCACTGATAATACGATTTGGTTTTTCTGAAGATCGTCAAGATTTATATCATCAATCTGTCCATCTTCCCATACTCTAATATTTTTTGTCAGTTCATTAAAACTTGGATCCAGAAATATTGCCCCGCCTATTGTTGAGTTTAAAGAGTTAAATGTTAAAACCGGGTTTAGGTTTTGTTCTCCCAAAAACTGATTAAGTCTACCCAAACTTACGCCTGAGTCTACCTCTATCAATGCCTCTTCAATCCCCAAGCCGGCAGATCCAACCTTACCTTTCACCCCACCTATTTTAATTTTTCCGGTACGGTTTTTAATAGTTAAACCAGGAAATCCCTTTTTGGGTACTAATGTCTTCGTACCATTGCCAATCACAAAGAAAGGGATTTTAAGCTGTCTTACCACATCAAGCGCTTTAATTAATTCCCCTTGGTCTATTGCAATATAAAAACATTCTGCCGATCCGCCTATCTTTGAAAAAACATGATGTGCAAGTGGTTCATTAAATTTGACACGCCCTGATCCTAAATGAGCTACTAAGATCTGCAATTTATCATTCATGGCTTTTTAAGGCAATTTGTACTGCTTCAAAATCAGACCAGGCAGTTTCATGTTTACCGTTGATATTCATAGATTTTTCATGTCCTTTGCCAAAAATACCTACAATATCTCCTTTTTTGGCAATTTTATTAATTGCCAGATTGATCGCTTTTTGTCTATCTTCCTCAATAAAAATATTTTTACCCAAAACCCCACCTGCTTTCTCTACCCCCTGCATAATTTGTGAGTTAATCTTCTCTATCTGACCCCTTGGGTCTTCGGATGTAATTATAACTTTATCTGCAAGTTTTGCAGCTATTTCTCCCATTAAGAATCTTTTCCCCTCATCCCTTTCTCCTGCACACCCAAAAACTGCAATCAGTTTACCCTTACAACCCTTCCTTAAAGTTTTCAGGGCAT
>CAZFVS010000052.1:0-7595 GCA_964522265.1 uncultured Gammaproteobacteria bacterium
ATTTTAAATTTAAAATTTTTAATTTGAACTGAAATTTAAATTTTTAAAATTAAACAAATGAAAATTCATTGAAAATTTGTAATTGAAAATTGAAAATTCGAAGTTCATTTATGAACTTCTCTGAACCATCCGTACTTATCTAAATCTACCATAAAATCTTTTGAAACCTCAATTCCCTCATCTCGAAGTATTTTTTTCTGTAGTGCTTTGGGGTGTTCCAAACATTTTGTTGAGATAAAACCATGCCTATTGATAACCCTGTACCAGGGCAGGTCAATCTCATCCATGACATTATGTAAAATCCCTCCCACCAGCCTGGCACCTCTGGGTAACCCTGCCAAAACAGCTACAGTCCCATATGTTGTTACCCTTCCAGAAGGGATAGACCTCACTATATTGATAACTTTAGTTTTAAAACTGCCCATAAAGCCGGGAACAAGAAGATACCTCGAGCATCAACCCGTGGAAGATTCATTCCTGCAGTAATCTCAATAATTCTGCTTTCGAAGTTACACCAATCTTCCTTGCTATTTCTTTTCCATCCTTCATAACAACATATGTCGGAATGCTCATAACTCCATACTGGGAGGCTTTTTGGGGATTTTCATCAACATTGATTTTTTCCACCTCAATCTTATCCCCCAATTCCTTTTCAATCTCCTCCAAAACAGGATTCATAATCTTGCAAGGTCCGCACCACGGCGCCCAGAAATCAATCAAAGTAGCTTTTGCCATGAAAAATATAATATCACAAATTTTGGGAAGAAGGAATTACTGATATTTTAAAACTCATTCCACAAAAACTGGTTTGTCACTTCGTGGTGGTAAATTATTTCTGAAGGCTTGATGAGATTGCCTAAAGCCTTGGGGCTTCTGTCTGCAGCTGCCTGTTTAAAACCGGCATATTTGTCCCTGTTTTCCTCACCTAAAATTTGTGTTATAAAATCGCTTGATTTAAAAAGCTTAATTGCATCATAGATATTATCCGGTAAAAACCTTAACCTGTCTCTTTTATCTGTATCTTTTTCCAACCTCTTTCCCTCAAGACCAGTCCTGATCAGGGTATACAAAACCAGATACGGGTTGGCATCAGGTGCAACTGAGCGCACCTCTATCCTGGCGGTTTTCTCATTCCCTACCGGAATCCTGATCATCGCTCCCCTGTCAATAGCAGAGACCTTTATCTGGTTCGGAGCTTCAAAATGAGGATCTAATCTTCTGTAAGAGTTAACCGAAGGATTTATTGTAAGACAGATTTCCGGGGCGTGATTTAATAATTTGTAAATAAAATCCCAAGCAACTACCGACAACCCATCCTGGCCCTTTGGGTTATAAAAAATATTTTTATCCCCCCTGGAGAGTGAGAAATTAGTGTGCATCCCTGAGCCGTTAATACCCATAAATGGTTTTGGCAAAAAAGTGGCTGTCATCCCTAAATTGCGTGCTACTTGACGGCAGACTAACTTATAAAGCTGGATATTATCTGCAGCCCTGACCACCTCCGAATAGGCAAAATTCATCTCAAATTGAGATGGGGCTACCTCCGGATGGTCTTTTTCGTTCCGAAAACCCATCGCTCTCTGGGCTTCTGCTGAGTTGTCTATAAAATTCCTGAGCTTGTCCAAAGGCAGGGAGTGATAATAACCACCTGTTGAAATCAGTTTCAAGCCTCCTTTTGATTGGTAGTTTTGTTCTGCATTTATCTCATCAACCAAAAACCCCTCAATCTCAGCGGAGGCAAAAGCAGTCAACCCCTGTTTTTTCTTCAGTTGCTGTGTGAGGATTTTTAACTGCCCCCTGAAATCTGAAATATAGGGAGACCTGTCACGGCTCAGGACACTGGCAAAAAAAATTACTTTGCCGGGACCAAAAACATCAGAGGGAAGGTAGCGGATAGAAGAAAAGTCAATTTCCAACCTTAAATCAGATTCCTGCTGGGCGGAAAATCCTCTGATCGATGATCCGTCAAAAGTTAAATTAGAAAGTGACTCAAGCAAAAACTTTTTGTCATAATCCAACATGTGAAGCCTGCCTTCAATGTCTGTGAAACAGATTGTGACAGCTTTCAGTAATTTCTCTTTTTTTAAATAAACTGTATATTCTGATTCCAGCTCTTTTGGGCTTAAGACCTCTCCTTTTTCTTTTGCTTTTAAATTTAATTCTTCAAGTTGGTCATAAGGAATTTCCAGAAAGTTTTTAAGTAAAGAACTAGGATAATTTTCTTTAGAATTATTATTACTCATTAAGAATTAATATTAAAGTTAGCAGTATTTATACTAACTGTCAAGCGAGTGTTAAGTTAAATTCAATGAATCTGAAGATCCGGGAATGATTGTTTTATGAAGCTCTTCATTATCCCAAAAGACCCACCATGTCTTCTGCCTATCTCCACCTCATCCTCTAGAGTAATGAAGGTCGGCACTCCTAATAATTTAAACCTCTGAGCTTTTGGTTCTTCGAATTTATAACTATTATTAGGATCCACATTAATTTTTTCCAGAATAATTCCGTTCGGATCTAAAACCTCTGTTTGGAGTTTTTTGATAACGGGCTCCATTGCCTTACAAGGACCACACCAACGGAACACTCCGCGGACTAAAGTCCGCGGGTTCTTAACCCTGGTTCCTTAACATAATGTTTATCCTGTTCTCTAACGTATTTTGCAACCTTTGCTAAATCTTTTGTTCCAACTGTTGCAGCATAATACCCATCTGACCAGAAATGCTTGGCCCAAATACTCTCCACTGAGCCTGGGTACATTTCTCTTAATTTTTTAGATGTACCACCCTTAATCAGTTGCATCATACTTGCTGGTGAATCATCACTTTTGGTTTGCATGAGCAAATGGACATGATCAGGTTGGATATTAAGTTCCAACACCTTCCACTCGTTTACCTGGGCACAAAACTTAATCATTCCACACAAAGTGTTTTTTAAATTACCTACCAACCTTCTTCTTCGATATTTAGGTATAAATACAAAATGATATACCAATTCTGTTACACAATGCGCTTGTCTGACCAATCCCATCCTAACACTATTTTACCCTACCTGTTTTGTGCCCTGCCTCTTTCATCCCCGCCCTAAAAGAGGGCGGGGGTCTCAGAGGCTTTCACTAGCATAAAAATCCAGAAATTTTCTTTCAGTCATCTTAAAGTTTGGCTATCCTAAGCCTAGCTTCCCAAACAGAATCTTTTTGTTTATCCAGCTGATTTAAAACAAGCAGAACAAAAAGCATCTTTTGTTTGAATCTTCTCAAATCTTCCAATTCCTGTCTCTCTTTTCCATCCAATGGCTGTCTTTCTAACATTTAGTGCAAAGATATATCATTTTTGGATCTTTTTCAATATGCAACATGGTGTTAATATTGGATAGTTCTTGGAAGTGGAGAAGTACATTATTTATATGCTCAATTTACTTGATGACCTAAACCCTATCCAGCAAAAAGCAGTTCAGGCTGCAGAGGGTCCAACCCTGATTTTAGCAGGTGCAGGCTCTGGAAAAACCAGGGTTTTGACCTACAAAGTGGCTTTTCTAATATCTGAGAAAAAAATCCAACCTGAGAATATTTTAGTTCAAACTTTTACCAATAAAGCCAGCGGTGAAATGAAAGAACGGATACGTAAACTTCTGACATCTGATATCCGACATCAGACATCCGAGCCTATGATGGGCACTTTCCATTCAATCTGCGCAAAGATTCTCCGCCGTGAAGGCCATAACATCGGCCTAACTATTTCATTCTCGATTTATGACGAAAACGATGCTATGGATGCTATCAAAATTGCCATGGGCAATTTAAATCTTGCTACCAAACAGGTAAACCCGGGTGCAGTCAGACATACAATTTCCAGTGCCAAAAATGAACTGATCTCCGAATTAGAATATCCTCAATATGCCAGCGGGTTTTTCCAAGAAACAGTGGCGAAAATTTACCTGGAATACCAAAAAATCCTGCGGGAAAATCAGGCCCTGGATTTTGATGATCTTTTAATGAAAACCATCCAGCTTTTCCAGACAGCCCCAGAAATCCTCGCCCGCTATCAAAACCAGTTTAAATATATCCTGGTAGATGAATACCAGGATACCAATGCTGCCCAATATCAATTAATCAAATTATTGGCAAAAAGATACCGTAATATTTGTGTGGTAGGTGATGCTTCTCAGGCAATTTATGGCTTCAGAGGCGCTGATTTTAGAAATATTGTCAATTTCCAAAATGATTATCCTGAGGCAAAAGTTTTTAATCTTGAACAAAATTACCGTTCAACCCAGATTATTTTGGATGCAGCGCAAGCTGTAATTTCTCAAAATAAACTTCACCCGATTTTAAAGCTTTGGACAGAAAAAAAAGAGGGTCCAAAGATTGCTATTTATCAGGCTAAATCTGAGGTGGATGAGGCAATGTTTATTTTAAATGAAATAAGAGGTTTTGTTTTGCGGGGTGACGCCGAAGAGGGATCCCGAGCGTCGACCGCAGGAGGTTTGTTAACCTCCGAGGACGCACTCGGGACACTGAGGCGGCAGGACCCCAAAAAACATATCTTAAAACTTTCTGATTTTGCAATTCTTTACAGAACCAATGCCCAATCCCGAGTAATCGAGGAGATCTTTTTAAAAGCAGGCCTTCCATACAGGCTAGTAGGAGGCGTCCAGTTTTATGAGCGAAAAGAGATTAAAGATGTTTTGGCTTATCTTAGATTAGTAGCAAACCCTACGGATTCTGTTGCCAAAAAAAGAATAGAAAAAATTGGCAAAGGCCGCGCTCAAAAGTTTTATGAATTAATAGACGTCATTGCGAGCGGAGCGAAGCAATCTCAAAAAAACGAGATTGCCACGTCCTCCGATGGACATCGGAGTCCTCGCAATGACGGATACCACACTTTACAACTCATGGACTTAATCCTAGAAAAAACAGGCTATTTAGAATATCTTGATGACGGGACAGAACAGGGCAAGTCCAGAATTGAAAATGTTAAAGAGCTCCGTTCTGTAGCAGAACAGTTCCCCAATTTAGTACAGTTTTTAGAAAATGTAGCTTTAGTCCAGGATAATTACCATCCAGATCAGACATCAGATATCAGACATCAGATATCAGATTCAGTAACTTTAATGACCTTACATGCCTCCAAAGGTTTGGAATTTCCAACAGTTTTTATTGTTGGCATGGAAGAAGGATTATTCCCCCATTCCCGTTCCATGTTAAATCCCGAGGAGATGGAGGAAGAGAGAAGACTGGCTTATGTGGGAATTACCAGGGCAAAAAGTAGACTTTTCCTAACTTATACCAGAACCCGTCTTTATTTTGGTACCAGAAGTAATAATTTAGTTTCCCGTTTTTTAGCAAACATCCCTGAACATTTAATAGATCAAAAATTTTCTTCAAAACTGATTGATGATTTCCGGGATGATGTTTCTACCCTTGACGAAGATGACTGGCTAAATTAATATTATCCCAAAAGACAAATGGATCAGATCATAGGGGCCGTACTTGTTTTTATCTCCTCTATAACCCATCAAAATGTTTTAGGAGTTTCCATCCAGGACGCAAAACCACAGTTGAGTGAAATTCTGGAGGTCTCCCAACCGATTAAAACAGAATCCCGGTTTGAAGAAAAACTCTCCACCCAATCTGCCATTATTTCCAAAAAAACTGTTTATAAGGATAATTCAGAAATAGAGGCTGGAATAGAAACAGTTTTAGAGGAAGGGGAAGATGGCAAAAAAATCATTACCTACAAAATAACCTACTACTATGCAAACACCTCGGATAAAGAAGAATATTCCCGTGAGCTTATCTCCACCCAAACTATTGATCCTCAAGACAAAATCATCTCCCGCGGCACTAAAATTGTTTGGAGAACCCTTCAGACCCCTGATGGAGAGATCCGTTACTGGAAAAAAATGCGGGTTTATGCCACCCATTACGATTCGAGATGCCCAGGTTGCAATGACTGGACAGCGATCGGTATGCGCGCAGGTAAAGGTGTAATCGCTGTTGACCCTAAAGTTATAAAAATGAGAAGCCAGGTTTATATCCCCGGTTATGGCAAGGCTGTTGCCGGAGACACCGGAGGGGCAATCAAAGGAAATATCATAGACCTAGGCTTCGACGACGCCCGCACCGCCGGTTGGCAAGCACACTTCGTCGATATCTATTTATTATAATTTCTTTGCTTGCCAATCCTGAGCTTGTCGAAGGGCTGGTCAGCACAATACATTGATATTTATCTACTTTAAGAATTTAAAACTGCCAAGTATTTGTTTTGGATCAAGCGGATTTGGGTTCTTCTTGTAGTCCCCGTTTACATCCTCAATCTCACAAGATACACTGTCAATTTCTACAACATACGAAGACGAACTATGCGGAATAATTATAAAGTCATCAACACATAAACCATCACCACTGCGGTATAAGTAAGCCTCCAGAGGAGACTCCATTCTTTTAACAACATTCGGCGCAGGTTCTCCATTTCCATCAATCACCCACCTTTTATTTCTTGTATCAAATCTGTAAATTGCTCCTGCTGGTTGATCTATAAGTTTATATTGACCCAAACTATCTTTAAAAACATTGACGGTTAAGAAATTTATTTCCTCTATTTTAAAACTTACAACTTCAATCTTTTTTTCTTCTCCGGTTGGTCGTAATTCTATACTTTTGTAACTTCCTGGATACTTTAACTCAAAACCATACTCTTCGTTCTTATAACTTTTCCAATTTCCCCCGATTGAATCGGGGTTTGCAGTTTCATTAGAAGGGGTTTGGGATGGTTGGGGTTTTGGGGATTGGGTCACTACATTTTTAGTAGGATTTTTAACTTGAGTAAAATAATAAATTCCCCCACTCAAAGCAATTAAAACTACCAACCCCATAAGCATCAAAATTAGGGCAGCACCTTTTTGTTTACACTGAGCGGACTTGTGGTGAGCGGAGTCGAACCAGTCGAAGTGCATAAATTAATCATAGCAGATATTGGAAAAACTATTTAATCTTGTGCGGGATAGAAACAGAAGATTGATCTGGCCAGTTTGATTTTTGGCCTTTTTTAATAAAAGATTTATCTTTAAATAACCTGCTGGCAAATAGAATTTCTATATAAACAGGCTCCCTTTTTTTTGTATAATGGGTAATTACCCCATTCTCATCCTCAGCATAATCATAAAGCTTTTTAGAAAGCCATATGTTAAGTACATCATCTTCAGGTTCATAGATAATTTTTAAGCTATTTTTTTTCATAACGTCCTTTTTCTGCGGGATGGAAAGTAATTACAACTATTATACCATTAACTGTCTTGTAAATTACTCTCAAAATATGCTTTGCATCAATTTCCTTAATTACTTCAATAACTTCTTGTTCTTTATCTTCAGATAAATAATCTGGATCACCGATTACTTCCTCCACCACTGTTTTTTTTATTTTCATTTTTATTACAGAGGGGTGTTTAAACTTTTTTAATGCATGTTTTGTATAAACAATTTTCACCGCTGGATTGTACCATAAAGTCCGCACCACCGGCTGGTCAGCACATTATATTGACAGGGCCGTTGCATTCTCCATTTGACAAAAGACTTCCACCTCAAGCACGATTAA
>CAZFVS010000053.1:0-7523 GCA_964522265.1 uncultured Gammaproteobacteria bacterium
ATTAATTAAGTGTGCCTAATCCTAGAAGGTTTTGTCAAATCCTGAACAATTACCCCTTTTGCTTAAAGATGATGAAATTGATAAAATATATCAGTCCGCTTTGCCCCCATAGCTCAGTGGATAGAGCAAGACGGTTCTAACGTCGAGGTCGGGGGTTCGAATCCCTCTGGGGGTGCTAGCACTATACTTTGGGGGTTCGCTCGAGCCTAAAGGGCGAGGGCATATTATCCCTCCTGGGCCGCTGCTTCTCGAGAGGGGTTCGTTCACCATCGAAGATGGTGGGTATACTATCCCTCTGGGGGTGCCAAACTATGGGGTTATATTTTAAACCTTCTGTCAGTTAAAAACGGATTTGGTTTTCTGAAGACATCCGGGGATGAGATCAGTGCTGCACGCTTGAGGGTAAACTCACCAAATCTATCATTTATCCTGTCCAGAGCCTTGGTGATCTTTTCATTTTTATAACTTTCCATAAACAGGCTCAAATTGATCGGGTTTTCCGGTTTTAAATTTGAAACTGACACTCCAATCATCCTGATTTTTTCACCATTCCATATTTTGAGAAAAGTCTGCCAGGATACTTGAAAAATCTCCAGCCCGTTATTGGTATACGGAACCGTTGTCTGCATACCACCGCCTAAAAATTCACCCCGGGGGTGAAATGCGGACTGAAATGCCAAACGGTACCATAAACTGATTGTTTTCCCCACCAGCTTTTTTGCCCGCAGCCTTCTTGCAATAAGCTCCGTCAACTTCAAAAGCACCTGTTTGATTTTGACAGAATCGGAGGTGTCAAGATCCAGAGTATGTCTGTGCCCAATAGACTTGACCTCTCCTTTTTCATAAAAAGGTACAACAGGAGTGTTGTCAATTCCCCGGGCCATGTTGAAAAGAGTTTGTCCATAACTTTTAAAAGAGGCAAGTAAATTTTCTAAAGGTATTCTTCTTAGCGTCTGAAAATTAAAAACTCCCATGTTTCCCAGCCTTTTTTTGATCCTTGAGCCGATTCCGCAAATTTCATCAAGCTCAACCGCATCTAAAACAATCTGTGCTGCCGCCTCATCAGCTATCACCACCAGTCCGTCGGGTTTGTACAAAGATCCTGCCAGTTTTGCCATTAGCTTGTTATAAGAGATGCCGATAGAAACTGTAATCCACTCCCCGATCTCGGTTTTTATGCGAGATTTGATATTTTGGGCAGTTCGAATCAGCTCAGGTAATTCGGAACAACTCAAAATATCAGAGTTTCTGATAATCTGACTTTCTGGTATACAGAGTCTTTTTGGGTTACTCTGAGCTATTTCCAAAAACACCTCATCTATAGAGAAAGCTTCAAGCTTGGGGGAATAATCCTTTAAAATATTTAAAAACCTTTTTGTGCACTCCAAATATTTATCGCTGTCACCTTTCACTAAAATTAAATCAGGGCATATTCTTAAAGCTTCAGGAATACTCATTCCTGTTTTTACACCCAACCTTTTTGCCTCAACAGAAGCTGCCCCCAAAACAGTTCTGTCCATTCTGTCCCCGCCTGTGACACCGATGGGCTTTTCCCGCAGCCTGGGGTTTGCCTGCTGTTCAACAGTGGCAAAGTAAGAGTTAAAATCAATGTGCAAAATGGTTCTCATATGCTCCGTCATTGCGAGATCCGATGTCCATCGGACCGAAGCAATCTCTAAAAAATAATTTCTTCGTATAAATCTTTGAATAGAGGGTTTTTATCCTTGATTAATTCAATTTTTTGGGCACGTGATCCACCCTTAAGCTGTTTTTCTCTTTTTATCGCTTCATTGATGTCCTCAAAAGCTTCATAGTAAACTAGCTTGTTGACTTTATATCTGGTTGTAAATGAGGAACCAATTCCTTCTTTGTGTTCGTAAACTCTTTTTACCAAATCGGCGGTTACTCCTGTATATAAAGTACTGCTATTGTTATTAGCCATGATGTAAATATAGGAATGTTGCATAATATTGTTAGAGATTGCTTCGTCACTTCGTTCCTCGCAATGACGTTGACTTTATTCTTTGTCCCGTCAAAATTGAAATTTAGGCGGGTAAGCGATCTTTTTCGCTCAATCTGATTCTTCCACCGCTTCCAGAAACCACTTCAGATTTTTAAGATTAAACATCAGCCGGTAAAAATTGCCTCCGCCTGAAACCGAGAAGTGGTAAATAGTCGATGAACCATCACCAGAGGTATGAACCAGATTAATTTTGTCCACTTTAATCCCGCGTTGTTTCCAGAAAAATAGGTATGGTTGTATCACAGCTCCTTTAAAGAAAACCCAGACATTGATAGGTTCAAGAAGTTCAAACACCTCTTCATTATTATCCGAATATTACCCGAAGTCAAGAAACAATATTTTGATTGTTTAATTTGGATATTTTGTAAGTACGTTCTGGCAGAACTGTTTTGGATAGATGCTCAAGCGACATCCAAACAATACCGCAGTTTGAATCTATCGCCTGAACATTAAAATAACCTTCTTCAGTTATATAATATCCGCTGATACAAATTGCATGGGTTTCAGATTTAGTGGAGTCTGGGATTGAATAAAAAAGTTCAGCCTTTACATTAAGTATTAAAGGGTGTATTTGATCTATCAGGCTTTTTATCAACCGTGCATTCATTTTTAACAATACCCTATTTATTAATTCATACGCTGGGTCATATAAACACTGTATTGTCGCTGAGGGTGGTAAATTTTTCATATTTACCCCGGTTATTTTTGTGGTATCAGCTAAAATACTTAGCTTGAGTCCATTTTTATAAGCTAAGTTGAGTATCATTGCCACATAGCCTGGATCAAGTTCAATATCTGCTACGCTGCATGCATTAACCAGGGACCACGGAGCACAGGTAACTTCATTTCCTTGTCCATACCATCTGCCTGTATACACCCTATCTGAAAGAGTCATCTCCACAACCGTTCTTTCATCTGACATTAAAGTCCCGCCAAAAAATTTTCTTGCATCTGACACCACAGAACCTGAGCAATGAGTTAAAACAGGATTAGCTAACAAACTTGCTGTTCTTTCCGGCCAATATGGTCCCTCTGGAAGTATTGGTACAAAAAGCGGAGTTATATTAAATTTGTCTTTGTTAAGATTGTTAGTTATTTCTAGCATAGCCATTAATTCTACTATAGGTTTAGAAAAAATGCAACAATCGTGTTAAAAGGCTCATTAGATACAGCGTTTATACAACACGAAGGTATTGTTGAATCGACGGGTTTTCAACAAATGTTCAAGGGATAACCAATAAATCCCGAAATTTGAATCTATCGCTTGGATATTAAAAAATCCCTCCTGAGTTATCTGATAACCGCTCAGACAAAGTGCATGATTTTTGTCCTTATAGTTATTAGGTTTAGGGTAATATTCACAAACTTGAACAGAGGTAATGAGAGGTAGACCCAAATCAAGGAAAAACCTGGCGAATAAACCAAAAGCTAGGTTTTGTTTGAAAATCCTGTTTAAACCTTTGGGCCGGTCTAAATATACTTTTTGTGACATTATCTCAGAACCATTGACAGAATCCTGCAAACTGCTCAAATGAAATCCTATTTCTGAAGGATTTATAAACCCAGCAGCGCGGTTTATTAAATTTGCGATGTAGACCGGGTCAGGTTCTACTTCCAAAACTGTGCAGGCATTTACCAGAGACCATGGTGCACAGGTAGGTTCCCCTTTTTGTCCATACCACCTACCTACATATTCTCTTCTACTAGGCTTCAGATTACATACCATCCTGTTTTCTGCGAGGGTTGTCTCTGTTAGGAAGCTTACCTCACAAGGTGTATAATTTAAAACATCATTTGTCAGTTCCGGGTGAGCCAGTAACAGGGCAACAGTATTCGGGGTATAACCTAGGTCAATGATGTGATTTTCAACCATACCCGTTAATTCTACTATAGGTTTAGAAAAAATTCAACAATCATGTTAGAATGCAAAAATGGGGTTCGGTATAAAGATATTGGGCTTTTTGGCTCTTCTGATCATTTATCATTTATCATTTATCACAGTTTATGCTGTTTACGATCCAGTGTCCGTCCCCAATAATAAATTCGGCATCCATATCATTTCTGCAACTGATCATGAAGCCTCTCCTGCAGCTGCACTGGTCAATTCCTCCGGCGGGGATTGGGGTTATATTACAGTGCTGGCGGAAAGCAAAGACAGGGATGTTAATAAATGGCAGGCTTTTTTTAACGATTTACGCAGAAGGCACTTAATTCCAATTATTAGGCTTGCTACTCAACCTGAAAAAAGTTTCTGGAAAAGGCCTTATGAGGGAGAAGAAGAAGCCTGGGCCTCATTTTTGGACAATTTAACATGGCCCGTTAAAAACCGCTACGTTATAATCTACAACGAGCCAAACCAGGCCAAGGAATGGGGTAACCAGGTGGATCCGGAAGGATATGCCAAAGTTTTAGATAAAACAATCACCGCTTTAAAGTCAAAAAGCAATGATTTTTTTGTCCTTAATGCCGGTTTTGATGCCTCAGCCCCCTATAAACCTCCTGATTTTTTTGATGAAAGCCAGTTTTTGCAAAAAATGGAGGAAGCTGTACCTGGTATTTTTGAAAGACTGGATGGTTGGTCATCGCACTCTTACCCCAATCCGGGTTTTACAGGCTCACCAAACGGTTTCGGAAAGGGCTCGGTGAGAACATGGCAGTGGGAGCTTCAAAAACTTGCTGAACTGGGGGTAAAAAAGAAGCTGCCGGTTTTTATAACTGAAACGGGCTGGCAGCATGCAGAAGGACTGGTTTATGACAAGTCCCTTCCTTCTGCGGAAAATGTTGCCAATTTTTATAAGCAGGCCATGGGTAATGCCTGGAATAATAATACAGTTGTTGCAGTAACACCATTTTTATTAAACTACCAGGAAATCCCATTCGACCACTTTTCTTTTAAGAAAATTACCGGTGAAAGACAATCCAAAAAGATTCTTGGAGTTGAATTTCCCGATTACTATCCTCAGTATACGAGAATTAAAGATTTGCCAAAAACTCAAGGTCTGCCGGTTCAGGAAAATAAGGCTGAGCTGGTAAAAGGTGAGATATATTCGTCCATAGTTTCCGACCAGTGGTATGAGATTCCTTTAACTTTTAAAAACAGCGGCCAGTCAATTTGGAATGAATATGATCAGGTTAAACTTGTACCTGACGAAGAAGGTCTGAAGCTGGGGATACGGGAAGTTTTGCTGCCCGAAGATCAAAAAATTGAACCCGGGCAGGATTATTCATTTAAAGTCAATTTGAAAGCTCCACAATACGGATTTTTTAAGGTGAAGCTTATTCTTTACCGGAATGATATACCGTTTGATTCCAAACCTCTTGAGTTTACAACAGAGGTAAAACAGCCGGTTATCCTAAAAATACACTCCACCCTTGACTGGAAAAAAAATTTTGAGGGGAGTTATATTTTAAAAACAGTCGGGGCATTAGGAAAAACGTTTAAAAATATTATTCTCTCTAAAGATGGCTTATCACCCGAAATGGAAGCAGCCTTCCTGATACCGGACTACACTTTTGATTTTACTTTGGAAAAGCCTTTCTATAAACCAAAAACAATCCGCCGGAAAGTTTTTTCCGGGGTCAATACATTGGATTTCGGTTCGCTTCAACCCGATATCCCCTCCGCCATCCTGCATCCTAAGCAACTTTGGAAACTGCTGCCATTTTCAAATTAGCCACTTTGAGAGTAAAATAATAGTGCTTATGGCATTTTTAACAAAAGAGGAGATTATCAGGTCTCTGCCTCTTTTCAGAAACCTGCCCCAAAATGCAGTTAAAATTATTGCAGAGACTGTTCAGGAAATGAAGCTATCCGAAAAAAGGGTTTTTATAGAACAGGGTAATAACAGCGATGAGATATTTTTTATTACAAAAGGCAGTGTCAGGGTTTACAGGTTAACTGAGGAGGGTGAGGAAGTTACTTTGGCAATCTGCGGACCTGGAGAAATTTTGGGTGAGATGGCATTTTTGGATGAACAACCACGCTCTGCAAGTGTAGAAACTATGCAACCTACCGATGCGTTTGTTTTAAACAGGATAAGTTTCAAACAGATTCTACTCAACCATCCTGATATTGCCCTATCCCTTCTTAAGGTTTTATCCGCAAGGCTTCGCAAAACAGGAGAACAGATGGAGGATTTATTTTCAAAAAACCTTGAGGAAAGAACTTGGAAAGCCTTAAAAACCCTGTCAGGTTATTTTCCTGAAAATGAAATTACTCTCTCCCACGAGGAGCTGGCGGAGATTATCGGTGCAACCAGGGCCAGGGTTACGGAAGTACTGGATCAGTTGTCATCATCAGGTAAGATCAGCCTCTCCCATCGCAAAATCCACATCAATTAATTGCTGCAGCAGCGGATTAGTTGAGTCGAACTTGTTCCCCAAAGAACAGAATTCAACTTACATTTATCCTACTATCAATTCATGGATAGAGAAAAAATTCTTGAAATTAACCACTATGAGGATATTTATGGAGAGGATTATGAAATCGTAGCCTCCCACCTGAAAGGTGTACTCCTAAAACTCTGCGGATTAATTGAAAACCCGCAAATTCCTAAAACCGAACTTGTTGCAACCATCCTTCAGTATTTTGATTTTGCAACAGCCCTGTTTTCTAAAGAGGCAATAAGCAGGATTTTGGGGGGAAGATATGCCAATTTGTATTACCACAACAAACACCATGCAGTTTACCAGGCAGGATTTGACGGGGTACAGGTTGCAAGAGGGATTATGACGAGAAATGATTTCTTGTCAAAAAATTTAACCTTAGAAGGGGTACTTGCGATAGTTTTAGGTGCAATTTACCATGACACAGGTTATGTAACAGCCCAGGACCATCCTAAAAATTATGCTGCATTAACTCCGGTGCATGTTGAAGCAAGTAAGAAGACTTTCCAAAAAGCTGTTGAATTTTTAGGATTGCCTGAGGGAATTGATAAGGGAAAGGTCATAAGGCTGGGGACAGTAGGGATCCATAATACTTATTTTCCTTTTACTGAAGAAAGAAAAATGGAAAGGCAAAAGCTTCTGGAAAATTTTAAAACGCCTGAGGAAAAAAAGGAGGCAATGATTGTAGCTTTATCAGTTCAACTGGCTGATTTAGGGGGTCAGGTTGCCAGGGTAGACTACTTCCCTGCCCTGCTAAAAAATTTAAGGGAGGAGATGGAGGCGGCAAACCCCGGTTCAGGGATGCAGATTATCGGGCAGGATTATGAACTGGCAAAAAAATGCCGGGGCTTTTTGGATTTTGTAGTAAGACCTACTGTTGGTAAAACTGCCAATGCCTTTTTGGGCAAGAACAATACTTTTACACAAGCTTTTGAAAGAAATTCCTCTTTTGGCATTTAAATTCCAAAGCTGGTAAAATTAGTTGGGTACCAATTGTTTACCCCTGTCCCGCCAAAATTGAAATTTAGGCGGGCAGGCGATCTCGGAAACTTTTATGACGCTTCGCGTCTTAATCAGTTGAAGTTTCCTCCGATTGGTGGCTGTAGTTCAAAAG
>CAZFVS010000054.1:0-1933 GCA_964522265.1 uncultured Gammaproteobacteria bacterium
ATTCAAAAAAACCAGTACCCCTTCTAACAAGCCACCAATACAAATAAATATTACTAGTATTAACATAAATAGCGAACCAATATTGGTTGGTCAACCAATTATAATAAATTTTAATGCACCAGTATCTACAGATTCTTTAAAAATTGTGGTATTCCCTGAAGAAGAACTTAAATTAAAATTGAATGATTCTTTAAATGAATTATCAATAGAAACAATCTCAGGAATTTGGAAATATAATTCTTCATATACCTTGGATATTTCAGGCAATATCCTTAACAAAAATTACCGTTATACTTTTAAAACTAGACCATACTCGGGAATATGACCAATTTAACTTTAAAACAGAAAATAATTGGATTTATTATTGTCCTGGGGATAGCTTTAATTGCTGTTTTCCAGCAAGGTTTAGGCGGAAAATTATCAGAAAAGATGGATTCCCGCTTCCGCGGGAATGACATTACAGGAAGAGGAAATGACAGTGTGGGAGAGATTAAAATAGTCTCAACCAACCCTTCACCGCTTGAGGAGACCACAATTCTTCCCATGCAGACTGTTGAAATCACCTTTAATCAACCTATTGAAGGAGCTGGGGAATTTAAAACCAGTATGGATCCTAAAGCTGATTATAAAATTGAACTTTCAGATGACCGTAAAACTGCCAAAATCATCCCGATTAAACCATACACCCTTGGCGGCGGATACACCTTGCATATTTTAGGTAACACTAAGTTTGACGGCAAAAAGGAGCTCAACAGGGAAGAAATTTTCCATTTCAAAACCATTAATTACTCCGGAGTCTAGCTTAGTCTGATAGGCATAACCACATACTCCAATCCTTCCTCACCTATTGGTTTAACCAGAGCCGGGGATAAATTTCCGGAGAATTCAATAGAGATTTGTGATTGAGGAAGTGCTGTTAATACATCTATCAGGTATTTGCTGTTAAAAGCAATCTGTATCTCTGACCCTTCAGACTGGGCCTCCAGTTCTGTCTCCTGGCTGCCCACTTCTTTTGCTTCAGAGGTTAAAATTATCTTATTTGTGAAAGTTTTTAATTTAATGATATTTGCTTCACTCCTTGAAAAAACAGAAGCAAGCTTGCAGGCTTTAAGAAACCCTACCCTATCTATAATAGTCCTGTTTTCAAACTTTGCCGGAATTATCTTATTCCAGGCAGGAAATTGTCCTTCAATAAGCCTGGAAGAAAGCTGGGTGCTGCCTATTTTAAAGATCATCTGATTCTGATTTTCTGTGGTTGAAATCTCAATATTTTCTTCACTTGAAGCACCAAGATCTTCATTTATCAATCTTGCCACCTCTTCAAAAGTCCTTCTTGGAATCAGTACTTTCAAACTGTCTTTATCCAACCCGGTAATTTTGGCTTGCTTATGGGCTAACCTAAAACCATCTGTTGCTATAAATTCTATACTCCCTTTTATTATTTCGGTTAAAATTCCGGTCAACACCGGCCTTCCTTCATCAGAAGCTGCAGAGAAGGTGATTTGAGGAAGACTATTTAAAAGCACTGCACTTTTTAAAACTATTATTTTACCTGAAGATAACGGTATCGCAGGAAATTCCGAGGCTGAAATGCAGTTTAATGTGGCGTTAAACTTTTTAGTTGATATTTTTAACTGTTCTAAGTCAGATTCAATCTCTAAATTTTCACCAGTCAGGGATAATACTATCTCAAGAAATGTTTTAGCCGGTACTGTTAATTCACCTCCTTCTGTAATCTGGGCATTAACTGTTTTTATAATTCCCAGTTCTAAGTTTGTAGCAGAAAGCTTAAGTTTACCGTTTTCAGTCTGAAATAAGATATTGGCCAGTACCGGCAGAGTTGATTTTACCCCAATTGACCTTGATACGGATTGAAGAGCTGGTAATAAATCCTGCTGAAGAATATTAAACTTCATAGATTATTACTCCTGAC
>CAZFVS010000054.1:1983-7390 GCA_964522265.1 uncultured Gammaproteobacteria bacterium
ATATGTTTTTCCTCATTATTCAAGATGTGGTTTTGGCCAGATTTCACTTCAATAAAATCAATTCTTTCATTATTTTTAATGCCGATAAAATCAATCGGCCATCCTAGAGGTATAATCCGGTCGTAATCGTACCTTAACTCTGCATAAATTAAAAGCTCTGCCATCTTTCCTTTTTGCGGGTTAATTGACCCTTGAATCGTTTGAAATATCTTAAGCGGAAGATTTTCGACTTGTTTATACAAATCGATTAAATCCCGGGGAATTTCAGAAGATTTTCGTGAGTGTAGTCTACCTATGAGATAGGTTATTATAAAACCCAGTATTATAAATATTAATATCTTCCAATCTAAATACATAATATTAATTTAAAGAAAATTATCCACCTTTCAGTTAGATTATTCTTAAATAATTATAATAGTAACCATAGATATAGGTGAGGTGCATATGTTTAAAAGTTTAAAATTTTAACACAAATTTCGTTATAAATTCGTGTTGAAAAACTGATTTAAAATGTGGATAAGTCAGTGGATAATTCATGTTGTTTATGTGGAAAACTTAATTCATTAAATTCTGTTTCACTTCAACGAGCAATCTTTGTATTTCCCTATCCCTTTGGATTGAATGCCTGATTTTTTCTATTCCATGAAGGATTGTGGTATGGTCTCTTCCTCCCAGTATCTGGCCTATTTTTTCCATAGATAATCTGCAATCTTCATACATTATAAACATAGCCAGATGCCGTGGAAGTACAAGCTCTTTTTGTCTTCTCGGTCCCATTAAATCAGCCATTTTTAGGTTGAAATATTGATTTATTCCAGACAATACTTTTTTATGGTCGAGGTTGCTAAGAGTTATTGGGGGTTTCCCTAAAAATTTTTTAATATAATCTAAATTAGGAGGTGTTCCTTTTGCTTTAGTCATCTGTATAACCTGGGTTAATTTTCCCTCGAGCTCTCTGGTGTTTGAATCAACAGTTTCTGCTATCATTTTAATGTATTCTTCCGGGATGATTTCTGCTTTTTCTTTAACCTTAGCTTTTAAAATAGCCACCCTGGTATCAAAATCAGGCATTTGGATGTCAACCATTAGTCCTCCCTGAAAACGGGATTGAAGTCTTGGTTCAAGTTTGGCTATTTCGTGGGGAGGCCTGTCTGATGTTAAAATAAGCTGACTATTTTTATTTTGAAGGTCATTGAAGACATGAAAGAACTCTTCCTGTGTCGAATCCTTCCCGGAGATAAATTGGATGTCATCTATAAGAAGGATACTGCATGAACGGTATTTTTGACGGAAATCTCCGGTTTTTTTTGTTTGTATAGAATTTACAAAATCATTCATAAATCTTTCTGATGGTGCATAAACAATTTTAAGATATGGGTTTTTAGATAAAAGCGAGTTGCCAATCCCAACCATAAGATGTGTTTTCCCAACTCCAGATGGTCCATAAATAAAAAGGGGGTTGTATGAGATTCCCGGATTTTGAACTACGGCTTGGGCTGCAGCAAACGCAAGATTATTTGTAAGCCCCACAACAAAATTTTCCAAAGTATATTTGGGGTTTAATATGATTTGGTTATTGGGTTGTGATACCTGGGTAAATTGAAAGATATCATCACCATCTTCCATGGTGTTTGTAAATTTTGAAGAATCAATTAAATAATTAATTGATAATGTTTTACCTAAACTTAGGGTTACCGCCTCAATAATCAGACCTTCATAACGGCGGATTAATTCTCCTTTATTGAATGCGGAAGGAACAATGATGGTTATTTTTTCATCGTTTATCTCACCCAGTGATGTTTTCGAAAACCAGATTTTGAAATTGGCAGCATTTATCCGATTTTTTATCACCTCAAGTACTTTTTGCCACTGATCCGCACCCATAACCTGTCTGTTTTTAGGTCTCATAATGGAAAAATACTAGTGGATAAGTTATGAACAAGTAAAGATGGCTTTACTGTTTAAAAAGAGATCAATTTTAATTTTTGCTTTTTGAATTTTAAATATGTATACTTTAAGAGTGTCAACAAAAAGAACTTATCAACCAAAAAAGTTAAAAAGGGTTAAGAAACATGGTTTTATGGCCAGAATGTCCAGTCAAGGAGGGCAAAAAGTACTTAAAAGAAGAAGGGCTGAGGGAAGAGTAAGACTGACAGTCTAATTTTATGCTGCCCAAGTCTAAAAGATTAAACCTCAAAAGAAATTTTAACTGGGTTGTTTCCGGTAAAAAAATTGAAACAGCACTATTTAAATTATTTTATAGGATAGGGGAAAATACCAAACCCTTGATAGGTGTAGCAATCTCAAAAAATATAATTAAAAAAGCACACGATAGGAATAAAACAAAAAGACTTATTTTCGGAGCTGCCGGTAAATTTTACACTGACTTGCCAAACAACCTAAATTTAGTTATCATGCCAAAAGGCGACATTAGCAATAAAAAGATTGACCAATTAGCAAATGAACTCAGTATTATTAAAGACTATAACTAAAGCAATCGACTTTTATCAGAAATATTTATCTTTTGATAAAGGAATTCTGATGTTTTTATCACCGGGTGGGGCTTGCAGGTACGATTTGACATGTTCTGAATATACAAAGCAGATGATTTTAGAAAAAGGTATATTAAAAGGCCTATTTAAAGGAGCAAGGAGGATTATCTCGTGCAGGTGATTGGCGATCTTTTTAACCAGCTTTTTCTTGCACCGATTATAAACCTGCTTGTCCTGATATTAAGGTTGCTTCAAGCAGCAAATACTCCGGGAGCCTTGGGTTTTGCAATTATTATTTTAACAGTGGTTATTAGGTTGGTAATATGGCCTTTTATGACGACACAACTTAAATCAGCCAAAAAAATGGCTGATTTAAAACCCCATCTTGATGAATTAAAAAAGAAGCATGGTAAAGACAAACAGGCTTTTGCCAAAGCCCAGATGGATCTTTATAAAGAGCATGGGATTAATCCTGCAGGCGGATGCTTGCCGTCTATTATTCAGATACCTATTATTTTAGCGCTGTATCAGGTGATACTTGCCCTGTTTGATTCTTCCGGACTGGACAAAATTAATTATTTTCTTTATACCCCATCATGGCATTTGGATATACCACCCAACCCTAATTTTCTTGGGATTAGTTTAGCCGACAAACCCTCCGATTTTGCAAGAATTGGGATTTTTATTTTACTGATTCCGGTCATAACTGCTCTTTTACAGTTTGTTCAGTCTAAAATGATGATGTTTAATCCGCCAAAAATTAATAAATCTGATACCCTAAAAGAGAAAGAAAAAAAGGTTGAAACTGAAGAGACAATGGCTGCAGTACAAGGGCAGATGACTTATATGATGCCTATTATGATCGGTTTTTTTGCCTGGTCTTTCCCTGTTGGTATTGCAATATATTGGAATACATTTACCATTATGGGGATTTTGCAGCAACATAGGTTGTCCGGATGGGGAGGGATGAGTGATATGGTAAGGAGTATAAAAGCGAGGTTTAACAGAATTAAACCTTGACACTTCTTTGTATGCGCTATACACTATCCCCCAGTTTATATGGAAGCTAAAGTATCTGAAATATTGGAATCTATTTTAAGTATGCTCTCGCTGGAGGGTTCTTTTGAAGTAGAAGAGAAAGATGAGGGGGTTTTTGTGTCAATAGATGCTTCTGAGCCGGGAAGATTGATTGGCCATCAGGGGCAAACTTTGCAGGCACTTCAATTTCTGATTAATCAAATTCTTTTAAAACAGGTGGAGAACCCTAAACGGGTTATTCTGGATGTTTCTAATTGGAAACACGACAAAGAAGAGGAGTTGGTTCAAAAATCAGGGGTTTGGGCAGAGCAGGTGAAGAGAGAAGGTAAACCACTGGAACTTTTACCAATGCCTGCTTGGCAAAGGAGGATTGTCCACATGATTATACAGGAAACAGACGGTGTTAAATCGGAAAGTATTGGTGAAGGGTTAGACAGACATCTGGTAATCAGCCCAGAAAACTCAGATTGACTAAACTTGAAAAAACATTATTTTTTCTGGTAATTCTGTTTCTTCCCACCCAACTCGGAAAACACTTCTGGCCGAATTTTAGTTATCTCTATTCATTAAAAATAGATTATTTTTCTCCAACTATTTTTTTATGGGACCTAATCTTAATAACCCTACTCGTAATATGGGTGATAACAAAATCTGGGGTTAATAAAAGGGCGTTATTTTTTCTCCTCTTTTTTTTATTGACCCAGACTTTATCGCTTATACATACTGCCAATTTAGGACCAGGAATAGTTAGGTTAGAGCAATTTACCCTCACAGGCCTTTTTGGTTTGTATCTTGCAAGCCAGAACTTCAACAAACTTAGCAAAATTCTGAGCAGGATTTTAATTATCCCTCTTTTTTTTGAAGTTTTTTTTGCAATAGGACAATTTTTATTTAATGGGTCATTGGGTTTTTGGGTTTTAGGTGAGAGAAGTTTTACCCTGTCAACCCCGGCTATCGCAAAGTTTAATTGGTTTGGGCAGGTTTTTCTTCGTTCTTATGCAACATTCCCCCACCCTAATGTTATGGCGGGATTTATGGTTTTAATTATACCGCTAGTAGTTTACTACAACCATTCATTTAATAAAGTTATAATTTCAATAGGGGTTTTAGGTGCTTTACTCAGTTTTTCAAGGGCTGCAATTCTAATTCTTTTTGTGGAATGTTTTTATTTCTTAAGAAAGAAGATTATGATACTTGCTTTGATACTGGCAATACTTGCACCGTTTTTTATAGTGAGGTTTAATTCAGCTTTTGACTTTGACAATATCTCTCTGGTCAGGAGAGAGGAATTAATGCAATCCGCAGTGTATATTTTTTCAAAAAACCCCATTTTTGGTATAGGATTAAACAATTTCATTACACAGAAAGCAACAGATCTTATTGCAGGACCAAACAGGTTTTTACAGCCTGTCCATAATATTTTTTTACTGACTTTGGTTGAAACCGGCCTGGTTGGTTTTTTAGGTTTTACTCTCATTTTGATTTTCCCGATAATTACGCTTTTGAAACATATAACCACCCCATTTGCAAAAGTTTTACTTTTTAGCTGGTTTACAATAATTTTTTTAGGGATGTTTGACCACTATTTTTTAACACTTCCCCAAGGGCAAAGACTGTTATTTTTATTTTGGGGGTTAAGTTTGTCTGTACATGATTGAATCTGAACAATATAGACCTAAAAAAGTTTCTGTATCAGCGGTAGATTTTTCCCCCTACAGGATTTCTTGTGTGGATTTGAATCCCCACAAAATTTTATTTGGAGGTGTACTGCTTTCAATTGCTGATAGATTAGCAGGAGAAGTTGCAGAAAAACACAGCGGAAAGTCCTGTGTAACTCTTTTTTTAGACTCAGTCAGGTTTTTTAACCCTGCATATGA
>CAZFVS010000055.1:0-2790 GCA_964522265.1 uncultured Gammaproteobacteria bacterium
TGAGAAAGTTATGGATTGCTGGGGTGATCTAATTGTGGTTTTGCACCAAACTCTAGGTGTAACTATTCAGTTCTTTCCGGCACTCACCTGGAAGGAGTCCATTCGGCCACCTTCCAGGTGGGCTCTGACTCCTGGAAGGTGGTGCCACTGGAGAAAACTGAACTATTACCTATAGGTTGCAAAGATAACTGATATCTTATATACTGCACCCAGCACTTTGAAATCCGAAGGAGAGAAAGAAGATGGAAGTTCTCTGGGTTGTTACCCTAGCCATAGCTTTTGTTGTGGCTCTTGCTGTGCTTGGCACAGCGTGGGCTATAGCTTTGTATGGGGTTTTTGGCAGGACGATTCAGGCCTATGCTGGATTCGCAGCAATAGGCATATGCATCCTAATTCTTACTGCTCTTCCTTTGGGAATAGCAGTATTTTTGTTCTCGGTGGCATTTAAGCTGCTGTCCGGAACTTAAACCCGCATTTCAAAGTCTGGGCGCTTGATCCACAATGTGGAGAAAGCGCCCTTTTTCAATTTTAACTCAAGCAAGGGATGCGTTTTGTGGCGTTTTTAACTTCAATATAAACAGACCTTTCCTTATCATCCAAAAGTTCCTGTATCACTTTTATATCTTCGTCTTCGCTTATCCAACCTCTCAACCATTCAGGTAAAGGCCTCAAGGGGATAACTAACCTGTCGCTCTCAGGCTCAAAGTAAGCCTCAATGGTAATCTTTTGTCTTCCAACCATGGTAGTCAAGCTTCATCGCTTTTTTTACTTCTTCTAAAGTTTTCCCCGCCTCTTCCCGGGCTTTTGCACTTCCTTCTTTTAAAATCTTTTCCACCAATTCCGGTTGATTTTCATATTCTGCCCGCTTTTTTCTGATCGGATCCAGAAAATTGTTGAGGATTTTGGCCAGGTACTTTTTTACCTCAATATCACCAATTTGGCCCTTTGTATAGAGTTCTTTGTATTTGGTTATCTGGGCTTTATCATCTGCAGATCCAAAAGTATCCAGATAAACAAAGACCGGATTTCCTTCCACATGTCCAGGGTCAGTAGCCCTAATTCTGGTGGGATCTGTGTACATATTCATCACTTTTTTCTCCACTTCTTCTGCGTTGTCTGTTAAAAAGATGGCGTTGTTTAAAGACTTGCCCATCTTCTCCTGGCCATCTGTACCGGGCAGGGTCTGGTTATCCCCACCAATCAATACCTCAGGCATACTGAAAACCTGCCTACCGGCAGGCAGGCCTTCCCCAAATTGGGCATTAAACTTTTGGGCAATATCCCTGGCAAATTCCACATGGGCTTTTTGGTCCTTCCCAACAGGCACCAGATCCGCCTTAAAAGTTAGGATATCCGCTGCCATAAGCACCGGATAATAAAAAAGCGCTACCGTATCCTGGGAACCCTGATCCAGTTTTTCTTTCAAAGCAGGCTGTTTGGCGATAACAGACCTTGGGGTAATTGTGCTTAAAAAATAGGCTATTTCTAAAACTTCAGGTACCTTAGATTGTATATAAAATGTGACTTTTTCAGGATCCAATCCTACTGACAGATAATCAAGCATTAACCCTTTAATATTTTTTTCAAGATCAGCACTGCGGTCAAAATGGGTAGTTAATGCATGAAGATCCACCAGAGGTATAAAAATCTCATATTCATTCTGAAGCTCAACAGTATTTTTCAGCTTGCCCACATAGTTTCCCAAATGAAACCTGTCAGCTGTTGGACGATCCCCAGTTAATATTCTCTTTTTATTCATAAGTTTTCTTTCGTCCACCCTGAGCTTGCCGAAGGGTCGACCTATCACCGGTGAGAATTCTTTTTTTCATTTTTTTTATTGCAAGCAACAAACTTCGTTTATTGTACCCCATCATTACTTAATAGAGAATCAGCTAAAATATCAAGGCTGTTAAATACAGGCATAGAAAACTTTTTTGGGAAAATCAGCGGCAATTCAGTGCATCCCAAAATGATTCCTTCCGCTCCCCTCTTCCCAAGGGATTTTGCAATTAAAACCAGTTGAATCTTGTCGGATTCAATAATCTTCCCCGCAATCATATTCCTGATAATCCTCTCTAAGACTCCTTGCTCTCTTTTGGTTGGAATAACCACATCCACATCAAGTCTACTTAAGGCTTTTTGAAACAAAGCAAAGCGTATTGTTGTTGGGGTTGCCAGAAGTCCGACCTTACTTACCATTTTTGACTTAACTTGAAGAGAAACCTCGTCAATAATTGACACAAATTTTTTATCTGTAACCGACTTTAAATCTTCTAGTATTACGTGCGCTGTATTACAAGCAATCGCAAATCTGGAAACCTCCATTTTACTTAAAAGCCTGATCCTTTTTTGCAATATTCTGGTAACTTTATCTAGTTTTTTTGTATCCGATATGAAATCAGGCACAGGAACAGAATCCAGGATTATTTCCGGAAAATCATCGTCCTTTATTGCACCATCCTGTTTGGCTCTGGCAACCAACAAATCCACTAACCTAGCCGAAGCTTGGGGTCCCATTCCGCCTAATATGCCTATTACATTTTTATCTTTCATAGTTTTTTCTCCTTTTTTGCCACAAAAAAACCGCCTTGCCGGCGGTTTGAAAAGACACTAAAAATCGCCAACAAGATCAGTTGTTGTGATAGTGCCAATATGAAACTTTAGTACTTATTTCCATTTTATTATTATACCATATCTATCTAGAGATACAAGATTTACGTACAATATTAATATGTGGTGGTTCTTCTGAAAACTATGTCCAGTATAATAATTGATTTCCTTTGGTTCAAA
>CAZFVS010000055.1:2800-6853 GCA_964522265.1 uncultured Gammaproteobacteria bacterium
TTGTAGTTAAGTTTTGAACTTTGACTTTTGACTTTCTTGTCCCGAGCGTAGTCGTATGAGTTATTCAGGTAGTGGGCGGCCAGGCCAGGAGTGCGGGCTATGAGAAACACTGCTACCCCCAGCTTTGGTTCCCATCCAAAGCTGCACAATGCGCAGGCGATTGCACCGTCAATATTTATGGGCAGATGTTTACCTGTCTGTTCCTCAAACTCCACCTGTATCTTCCTTGCAGCTTTAATGTACTCCTCCCCCATCCCCAGGATGCTTAGCTTATCAAAAATAAGCTCTGCCCTAGGATCCATATCCTTATAGATCCTATGCCCAAATCCCGGCAGTTTTTTCCCCTCTTTCACATACTCTGCAACTAAATTTTGAATTTTGAATTTTGTTCGCGAAGCGGGTGTGTTATTTCGAATTTTATAAAGCAGTTCCATCAATTGTTCCCCGGCCCCACCGTGTTGATCATTTATCTCTTCTACCCCTTCTGCAACAGCCTCAGACAAACTCTCTCCCTTTTTTGCCTCTTCTATTACTTTTATTGCAGAAGGCGTATCCGGTCCATGATCTATGGACAGATTCAGGATAAGTTCAAAAATCTTCAGTTCATTCTCTGCCGGGGCTTTTCCTGAAAGCAGCTCAAAAATTAATCCGGCAAAACTGGCATTTTGTGCTTTTTCAAGCAGATCCTCACTGCCAAAAAGAGATCTCAAATCTTGATGTGTGACGGTCTTAGACATTTTGTAATTTCTGCTTGACTAATTTTGGAATTTCATCCAATTCTGCTGCAACCTTTGCTCCGGCTTTCCTTAAAACCTCTCTTTTGTGGTCAGGCAAACCCCGGTCTCCCTCAATTATCGCACCTGCGTGGCCAAATTGCACCTCTGAAGGCAATTTCATGGTAAACTCCCCTGCGATAAAAGCTACCACCGGCTTTTTAATTTTACCTTCAGAAATAAGTTTCGCAACCCTTTCTTCATAAGTCCCCCCGAGTTCCCCAAATATCACCGAGGCTTTGGTCTGTTCATCATCCTCAAGGCATAGTAAAAAGTCCCCAAAATCAGTCCCGATAATCCTGTCTCCTCCGATTCCCACAGCCCATGACACCCCTAAACCTGCTTTTTTTAAACCCAAACCGATCTCTGCTGTCATTGATCCTGATTTTGAAACAACAGCGATATTGCCTGGAGCAAACATCCTGCCAGGATTAAAGCCGCCGATTAAACCGATTCTGAGCCTGTTAAGGGGTGAAATTAATCCGACTGAATTTGGACCGATAACAGATGCTCCTTTTTGTTTTGCCAGACAGTAAATCCGGGCAGCATCTTTTACAGGCATGTTTTCTGCACCAATCAACACAAATTTAATACCAGCCTCCAGTGCTTCAAAAGCTGCCTGTTTGACAAAAAGGGGCGGGACAAACTGGACAGCACCATCTAGCATTCCAAGCTTACCGGTAGCTTCTTTAACAGTATTGAAAATAGGCACACCATTTAAGGTTTGCCCTCCTTTGCCGGGCGTGACACCACCAACAATGTTAGTGCCATACTCAAGCATCCTGGGCAGGGCTTTTGCCCCTTCAGTCCCGGTGATCCCCTGACCTAAAATCCGTGCGTTTTTTTTCAAAAGCAACATAGATATATGAATTTCTAAACAATTCCTAAATCCCAGATTTTTGGAAATTAGGTCAATTAGAAATTTTATTTACATATTCTTCCGCCAGATCCACCATCATTTTTGCTGACTGAGCAATTGACATCTCCTCGCCCTGCAGATGCAGATCAAAATCCTTAACTTTTTTTAACATTTCGAAGGCCTGGCTTTCATTAGGCCCTCCTCTTCTGATCACAATAGGGAATTCAAATTTCGTGTTTAACTCCTTTTCTGCTTCCCTCAAGCCCTCGATAAATCCGGACAGAGTTTCATAAATATCTGTAAAGTTGGCAGCTACTGTCCCAATTACCCAAAGACCCTTGATATTGGGTTTTGATAACACAATTTTGGTTAATTTATTCACCTTCTCCCTGGGTGGGTTGCCTGAGTATTCCGTAAAATTAGCCGGTTTTCCGCCAAAATTAATTAAAGCATCCATGGCAGTGAGCGACACCCCACCTCCTGAGGATAAAACTGCTATATCACCATCCATATCAAAATAGGTTGAGCCTGCAGTACCCCTATAATCGGTCTCATCAATTTTTTTAGCCTCGATTTCTCTGTCTGTCGGAGCATGCCCCGGCACAAGCCTGGGAGGATAATTCCACTCTTCATGTCTTTTTTTAGCCGTCTCATCAAGTTTTACTTTGGCATCCAAAGCAACCCAACCGTTTTTTGTCCTGACCAGTGGATTGATCTCCAAAAGCAGACAATCAGCCTCAAAAAAAAGATTTATTAGTTTTTTTGTAATGTCATCCTGAACGAAGTAAAAGATCTCTGCTCGCGAAGCGGTGCTTTCTCTATTCATTTCAGATACATCTTTTCTCACATTCGTGAGAGATTCTTCGTTTCCACTCAGAATGACAGAATTTGTAATTGGATTAATTGGGAAAGTTTTTACCTCTCCCTGCCTGCCGGCAGTCAGGGCAGGCAGGTCCTCCACTCCTGTCCCCCCCTGTTCTGAGATTGTTAAAACAGGTCCTCTGGTGTCAGTATCATAAGTGATTGAAATATAAAATTCTTCTTTAAACTCAACCTTCTCTTCTATCAAAACCTTCTCCACCTTTTCCTCGTTGATTATTTTTTTAAACAACTCTTCCAGTTTTTTTATTTTTTCTTTTTCATTTTTAACCTTAACTATTCCTCCCGCGTCAGCCCTTTTTCCTGATAAGACTTGGGCTTTTAAAATAAAAGGCGCCTGTATTGTTATCCTGATACCTGCAGAATCTACCAATTGTGAGTTTGGTACACGAATCCCGCTTCCTACCAGCAGTTTTTTCCCTTCATACTCATAAAGAATCATAAAGTTATATTACCAGAGTCCAGGAAAAAGGCAAGAAAGTATGGTAAACTCAAAAAGTCTTATGGATGATGAGTTAATGCTGGCTGTTGTCAAAGAACGCAGCTCATCAGGCGTGATTGTCAAAGAAATCCCCATACCCACCCCGGGGAAAGATGAGGTACTTGTTAAAATAAAAACCGCCTCAATTTGCGGCACAGACATTAACATCTATGACTGGTCAGATTGGGCTCAGGATCATGCCCAAACCCCGCTGGTAATAGGCCACGAAATAGTAGGTGAGGTTTTAGAGGTCAACGGCAAAAGCACATTAAAACCCGGTGACCTGGTATCTTCAGAAACTCATATCTACTGTGGAAAGTGCACCCAATGCAGAAGGGGCAACCGACACATCTGCGAAAACATGAGGCTTTTTGGAATCAACCGGAATGGGGGTTTTGCACAGTACGCCACTATCCCTCTAAAAACTGCCTGGAAAAATAATCCCTCTCTATCTTTGGAATCCATGGTGATCCAGGAACCTTTGGGAAACGCTGTCCACGCGGTTACCAAAGCCGGTGTTAAGGGTAAAACCGTGGGGGTTTTCGGGTTGGGACCGATCGGAACCTGCGCCGGAGTGATCGCCAAAAAGTATGGGGCATCCAGGGTGTTTGGAATCGAGCCCTCCTGGTATCGCCGCAATCTTGCGCAAAAAATGGGGATCAGCGAAGTTTATCCTGCACTCCCGCAGGGATTTTCCCAAAAAGCTGACGCCTGTTTGGAAATGTCAGGAAGCGAGGCAGGAATTAATGCAGCGCTCGAAGCTGCCAAAATAGCGGGTAAAGTTATGGTCTTCGGTATTCCAAAAAATGCAATCAGTATCGATTTTGGGAAGTTCGTGGTAAGCAAAGAGCTGGTAATTGAGGGGGTTTTTGGACGTAGAATCTGGGAAACATGGGAGGAGGTTGGCAGGATTTTAAAAAGCGGTGTGGACTTTTCTCCCCTAATCACCCACAAATTTAAGCTTGAAGGATTCGAGGAAGCCATTAAAACAATCAAATCAGGCGAGTGTGGTAAAATACTTTTACAACCCTGAGTGAAACCGAAGGGCTGATTCCATGAGC
>CAZFVS010000056.1:0-6085 GCA_964522265.1 uncultured Gammaproteobacteria bacterium
ACTGTATCGACTTTACCAATGAAATCTGCGAAAGGACCATCGATTATTTTGACAGTATCATCCGGCAAAAAGACATCTTTGAAAGTTGGAGGCGCACCCTGGCTCATGAATGTCACAATTGATTTGACTTCTGTTTCCGGGATCGGTGTGGGTTTATTGCCGATACCCACGAAAGAAGTGACTCCGGGAGTGGTCCGTACTGCCAGCCAGGAGTTGTCGTCAAGGATCATTTTAATCATGATATATCCGGGGAAGATTTTTTCTTTAACCTGTTCTTTTTTACCGGATCTTATCTCGATCTTTTCCTGGGTTGGGACTAAGATGTCCAGGATTTTATTCTCTAAATGTTCTGATTCAATACGCTGTTTTAAAGCATTGGCGATCCTGTTTTCATGGCCGGAATAGGTATGGATTATATACCATTTTGAGCCCGGGATATCATTTACCGGTGTATCTGTGGTGGAATCAGGTGTGATGTCTTTAGGCTGATCCTCTGCCGATTCTTCCGCTTCTTCGGCTGCTATCTCAGCTACTGATTGTTCAGTAGATATTGGCTCATCAGGCTCTTGTTTAATATTTTGGTTGTTGTCATTGCTCATATTATTTAAGAACTAAACTTGTGAGTTGTGTCAGTAGATAATCGACTCCGCCTATAAAAAACCCGACCCCTAATGCTACAAAGATTACAATTATAGTTAGTTTAACTGTTTCTTCCCTTGTTGGCCACACAACTTTTGCAAGTTCAGCTCTTACCTCCTTCAAAAAATTAACAGCTTTCATTTTGTCAAAAAAGCCTCCAGTTTTGGAGGCCTTTTGTCAAGTATAGCAAAATTAAAGTCTAATATCAATGGTATAATCTTTTCAGAATGAAAAAGCACTTAGCAATCTTTACTAAAGAAGCAGTTCAGAGGATTTTTGAGGGGGGAAAAACAGTAGAATCACGTTTCTCGAAGCATAAAATAGTGCCTTTCGGATCAGTAGAAATAGGAGATCTGGTCTATATTAAACCTGCAGGCGGGGAGATTATTGGGCAGTTTTTGGTAAAAAAGGTAATTTCTTTTGCGGGTTTAGATCAGGAAAATTGGCAATTAATCAGGCAAAACTATGGGGAGTTGATCTCTTTGGGCAGCAGGGAGTTGGATGATCAGTTTTTTGATGTCCATAAAAATGCTAAATTTGGGACGTTAATTTTCATCGGTCAGGTTGAACAATTTCTAACAGCACCGATAAAAATCACTAAAAAAGACCTTCGGGGCTGGGTAGTTTTATGAGATAATGGAATAAATGAACCAACAAGGATACACCCTGAAAGATGCATTTGGTGTAGTTGTCCTACTTATTATTTTTGTCTTAATACCATTGGGAGTCTATCTTACATCCAGACAAACTGCTTTTTTTAGTAAAGCGGATGCAAATATATTCCCCTCTCAGGTTAAAATTAGCAACATATCCGAAGACTCCCTAACAATTTCCTGGGTGACATTAGGTAAAGCTGCAATAGGATTTGTCAGTTTTGGCAATACCTCAAATTTAGGCAACAGTCTGTTTGACGATCGGGATACCGATGTTAGAACTGCCCGTTTTACCCACTATGTGACCCTTAAAAATCTTAACCCCCAAACAAAATATTATTTTAAAATCGGTTCTGCAGGTGTTCTGTTTGATAACAACGGTATGGTTTATGAGGCCGTTACAGCGCCGATCAGTGAAACTCCTCTGCCTCTTTCAAAATCTATAGCTGGTAGAGTTACCAAACAAGACGGTTCTATGCCAGATGAAGCAATAATATATATAACTACTCAGGATGGTTATCTGTTATCGGGTTTGTCTAAGAGTGGGAATTGGTCGGTTCCTTTGCATAAGGCCAGAAATGCCGATCTTTCGAAGTATGCCGAATTCACCTCGGATGAGCAGTTTGATTTAATGGTGCAAACAGGTAAAAGCGGCAGCACTAATCAGACATTTAACCTGGATGATGAATTGAAAGAATTGAATATCACAATTAATTAAACAGCCTTAGTCGTGTTTGACAGTAGGGTATAAAACCTCGTTTGTCTTGACTGTATGACCCAAAAATCTGAGTAAATAATGATAAATGCCGTTAGTTTTTATAACTTCAGAATAGACCTTTGCCGAAGGTCTTGGCGTTCTTTTCTGGGTTTGGTAATCTACCTCAATTAGTCCAAACCTGGGTCCGAATCCTTCCGCCCACTCAAAGTTATCAATCAAAGACCAATGAAAGTATCCTTTAATATCAGCCCCTGTTTGGATGGCATGGTATATCTCTTTAAGATAAGCTATCAAGAATCTGGCCCGTCTGTCGTCATTTGTTGAGGCAAGGCCGTTTTCTGTGATGTATATAGGCAGATGATAATCTGAGAAATCCATTAAAATATCAAAAATCCCTTCAGGGTAAATCTCCCAGCCCATATCCGAAACATCCTTTGTAGTTTTTGATATGTCAACAATCCTGGGAAACTTGGATTGGCCGTTAAAGCTGATGTATTGATTGAAATAATAATTTAGCCCCAAAAAGTCGTGAGTTTTTTTACCGGTAAAAAAATAAAACGAATGATTGGCAAAATTATCCATCAGCCATTCGGTTATTCCTTCCTGGATGGAGTGGTGGTGGAAAGCGTCAAAAGATGCGACATTGTTTGCTATGCCGACTTTGGCGTTTGGGATAAGTTTGTGGATTGTCCGGTATGCTTTTTTGTGGGCTTGCGCCAGGTTCCAAATAATCTTGAGAGCACCCCATTTACTTTTTTTGCATGGAGGCCATTTCCCCTCCAAGTTTGTTGCCCATGCATAAACGCCTGGTTCGTTTAACGTAATCCATAAATCAACGTTTTCCGCAATCTCCGGAACAATTTTTTCAACAAACCTGACGAAAAATTTAACATTTTTGCTATTTTCCCAGCCGCCTTTATCTGCGACCCACTTTGGTAGAGTGAAATGCCAGAGGGTTAACATAACAATAATATCCCTGTTTTTGAGAGCCTGCAAAACTTTTTTGTAGTGGTCAATAGCTTGCTTATCAAATTCTCCTTCTTTGGGTTCAATTCTGGCCCATTCAATACCTAACCGGTGGGCGTTATGATACATTTTTTTTGCTAAGTCAAAATCTGATTCAAACCTGTTATATTGGTCACAAGCTTGTCCCGAACGTTTTTCTTCAGGTTGTTTGTTTTGCTCCCAGTCCCACCAGTCGCTGTGTATGTTATTGCCTTCTACCTGATGGGCGCTGGTGGCTGCGCCCCAAAGAAAGCCTTCAGGAAAAAATAGGGTAGCATGGTCGTGTTTCGGTTTGGGGGGAGCATCCCGCATAAAATTAAGGGCTTATGACTGCGAAACCGTTGTTATTTACACTTGGATCGCCGAATATTTTTGTATTATTGCAGTAAGCATAAGCTTTTTGGCTGTTTGCATCTTTGTCATTGGCATTCTCAAGTGTTGTAACCAAAACATAATAATTGCCTGGTATGGTTGTGGGGCAAGAGCCGCCTGATAAACCGCTGGCAAAGCCGTATGCGTATCCTTTGTTATTGCTGGATGTTGTGGGATTTAAATTGCTGTTGGTAGTTGGGTCTATTGGCATCTGGCTGATATGGTCAGGTGCTTTTAAAGGTCCTTTGGTTGTATCGCAAGCAAGTACCCCTGTAAAAGTATTATCAGTGATCCAATTACTGCTGGTGGTAGGGCTAAGGATCCAACCTCCCGTTGGGGGGCAGGGATATCTGCCGTTTGTCTGTTTATAAAGCTCCAGGGCGGTAGCAATTTGTCTTAAATCATTTTTTCTTCTTCCGTCCCGTCCAACCATTTGGGCGTTACCATATAATGAAAAACCAATAGAAGAGACAATAGCGAGGATAGTTATTGTGACCAGAAGCTCGATTAGAGTAAACCCCTTTTTTTTCATGGACAGTAATTTTAGGATACAATGGAATGGAGTTATTATGCAACTGCCAATTTTAATTGCGGACCCCAGGCACAAAAGGCGTCCCCTTTCGAGGCTAGCTGCTGGCGGAAGTGTAGTGTTTTAGGGAGTAGCTCCAGAATTTTAATGATAAAAAAAGTAGTGCAAGCGCGATGATAATTGAGATAGCAATAAATTGCCCTGACAGTAACCCCATTAAAGCTTTGGGCGGGAAGGTCATCATAATTCCTAAAGGTATGGCAAATGTCAAAAGTGAGCGGATAGGTTCTATATAAATATCTATAGGAATTCTTGCCATGCTTGACAGGTCTCTGTAAACCATAATTAGGTGGTCAATTGAGGTAGTGAGTATCCCTATACCTAAAACTGATATATGGAAAGCTGCAGCAATAAGTAACCCGTTTAAAATCATCAGAGCATAAAAAAGCCACTGGGATATTGATGGATGAAAACTTACAGCAGCAAACCAGACAGTTGAAAAAGTTATCAAAATTAACATAAAAAGGTCAAGGATGTCAGCCCCGCCCAAAAGTACGCGTATCAGTGGATTTAACGGTCTGGCCAGGACAAAATCAAAATTTCCGGAAACAATCAGTTCCCTAAACCTATAAACCTCTCTGAATAAAAGTTGTGCAGCAGAATCTGCCAGGTTGAAGGAGAGGTAAAAAAAGATGACCTGTTCCCTTGAATATCCTGCCAGCCCTTTTGACCCGTGGAGTAAAAAGTTTAAAAAAATTAAAAAAAGGGTGATCCTTAAAAATTTGCCCAAAAGAAATATGACCACAGACATTTTATTGTAAAGGGTTTGCTCAAAAGAGTTAATTGTATATTTAATCCAGATTTTGAATTCTTTCATCTTATTTCCCTTCCGATGAATAACTTTTCAGCCCCTTTTTCCAAAGTAATTTTGTCAGAAAAAACATCAGCATGGCCCAAACCAAGGACTGGAAAAGTATTTGCAGCAGATAAAACCCAGTTATTTTTCCTAAAATTATTGCAATTGGAAAATAGATAAGGTAAGGGAAAGGTGTCAGCTGCAAAACAATTTTTAAAAAATCAGGTAAGATATCCAACGGAAAAATGCTTCCTGCAAAAGTTTCAATTAAAATTGCTATAAAAAATCTGGCACCCCAAATATCTTCCGGCCTCCAAAAAGCAAAAGAGGCAGCAGTAATACTGATTAAAAAATAAATGATCATTGCTAAAATAGAGATTAAAAAAAATGCCAAGAGACTGACCAAATTTTCCGGTAGTTTAATGTCAGGCCGCAAAATTAATGCCAGGACGCCGATTTCAAAAACTGCAAAAATTAAATTCAAAACTTTACTTGATAAGTCCCTCGTAAACCAGTATTTCAGATAATTGATCGGTTTAACCAGGTAATTGCTCAAATCCCCCCTGGCGATTTCCCCTCCGATATTTTCAGCTGAAGGCGCGGATAATACAAAGGTATTGATTACAAGTACCAGAAATACATAAGTTAGCATATCTTGTTGGGAATATCCAAACACTGACCTATTTGAATAAAAGACTCCTTGCCAGAGGAAAAATGTCATTAAAAACCGCAGGATATTTCTAAACCGCCAAAGGATGAAATTTAACCTGTAGGTAAACTCGTTTTGCAAGGCAAGGGAAAAGATAGTGAAATACTTAATCATTTTATCATTGAAAATTCATTAAAAACCTGTCTGCCGACAGGCAAGATTGAAAATTTTAAATTGGAAATTATTGATTTTGTGTAAACACCTCCCGGATAATATCTTCAATCTGCGCCTCCTCTATATTTAAATCATCAACAGGGAAGTCTTTTAACAGTTTTGCTGCCATCTCTGAGACTCTGGATCTTTTCACAGAGATTGTTGCGCGGGGGAATTCATAACTTTCCAGCTTTCCGATCTCTTTAAATTTTTCAGGGTCAACCTGTTTTTCCAAAATAACAGTGAGTAGCTTATGGTCGGCGAATTTTTTAATAATTGCCTCAAGTTTTCCATCAAATAAAATTTTTCCATGATCAATGATGATAACCCTTTCACAAAGCTCTTTAACATCATCCATGTAATGGCTGGTTAAAATGATAGTGGCATCAAAACGGCGGTTGTATTCCCTGATAAAGTCCCGCATCTTTTTCTGCATCACCACATCAAGTCC
>CAZFVS010000056.1:6095-6660 GCA_964522265.1 uncultured Gammaproteobacteria bacterium
AGCCCGATGGTCGGTTCATCCAAAAATAAAATTTTAGGGGAATGGATCAGCGCTGCGATAAGCTCCATTTTCATCCGCTGGCCCAATGAAAGTTTTCTAACCTGGATCTTTAAAATATCCTCAACTTCTAAAAGTTCAACAAGCTCATCCAAAGTTTTTTTATACTGCCCCGTAGGAACTTCATAAATCTCCTTGTTTAAAATAAAAGATTCCATTGCCGGCAGGTCCCACCAGAGCTGGTTTTTTTGTCCCATCACCAAACTAAACTGTTTCTGAAACGCGGTTTTTCTTTCCCAAGGGGTAAAGCCTAAAACCTTGACATGGCCGGAGGTGGGATAGAGCAGTCCGGATAACACTTTTAAGGTGGTAGTTTTACCGGCACCGTTTGGTCCGATAAAACCAACTAGCTCGCCTGTCTTTATCTCAAAAGACACCCCGTCAACAGCCTTAACATCGTAATATTTCCGGGAAAAAAGAGATTTGATTGAGCCCAAAAGCCCGGGTTCTTTCTGATGGACTTTATAGTATTTTTTTAAATCACCAACTTTTATGATGGGTTCTTCCA
>CAZFVS010000057.1:0-6633 GCA_964522265.1 uncultured Gammaproteobacteria bacterium
CTTGCTTGCAACTCGGCAAAATCTATATACAAAGATACTATCAAATTTAATTGGTTGAGCTCATTTTCAGTTAAATAATTTTTAGCCACTGCTATATCGTCGGTGGTAATATAATCGCTTTTAAAACTCATCAGACCCATTAATGGTTTTTTACTATCTGCCCGCTTATTTATAATTTCGGCTGCCGTATTTCCATGTACCGCAAAATGCATTTTATTTTGCACTGTAGCAAAAAACTTCTGAGTAAAATGTGCGTCTTGTTTATAATCAATGCTTGTTGCGTAAATATCAGTTATTTTCTGATAAAACATCCGCTCACTGCTCCGAATATCACGCACTCGTTGTAACAGTTCTTGAAAGTAACGTGCCCTACCGCCAGCCTGCTTGAGCCGTTCATCATCCAGCGTAAAGCCTTTTATCAGATATTCCCACAGTCTTTCTGTTGCCCATTTGCGAAACCGCGTTCCCTGCTCAGATCGCACACGATAACCAACTGCTAAAATAGCATCAAGGTTGTAGTGTCTTACATCACGAGCAACTTCTCTGGTGGCTTCCTTTTGAACTATCCGGAAATTCCGGACAGTTGAATTTTTATCTAGTTCTTGCTCCAAATAAATATTCGCTAAATGCTCATTAACTGTACGCACATCAACATCAAAAAGCTCGGCTATCAATTTTTGCGTTAGCCAGACATTCTCATCTTCAATTCTGACTCGGATTTTTTGCTCATCACCAAGAGCTTGATAGATGACAATTTGTGGTTTTTTAGTTTCTTTTTTCATTTATAGCTCTCCCTGAAAGGCTTGATACAAAACTGGTTGTTTTAAACGTTCTAATTCTTACAATTGTTCTTGAATTATATTACTCAGGTCCTTATAAATCATTCGCTAAAAATAATGATATACTTCTTGCTATGGACTCCTCCCTGCTTAGGCAGAAATATTTTGATTTTTTTACAAAAAAGGGTCATAAATTAGTTCCCTCATCATCCCTCATCCCTTCAGACCCTACTACGCTGTTCACCAGTGCCGGCATGCAGCCTATGATCCCTTATCTTTTGGGAAAAACCCACCCGCAGGGCAAAAGGATAGTCAACTCCCAAAAGTGTTTCCGCTCCCAGGATATCATGGAGATCGGAGATAACCGCCACACCACTTTTTTCGAGATGCTGGGCAACTGGTCATTCGGGGATTACTTTAAAAAAGAACAATTAAATTGGCTTTTTGAATTTTTAACACAGGATTTAGGGCTTAACCCCAACAAGCTTTATGTAACCGCATTTGAAGGAGGCAGCAGTATAACAAAGGATCTGGAAACTGTAAGCATATGGCAAGAAATTTTTGAAAGTAAGGGGATAAAAGCGGAAATCGGAGAGCGGATTTTTCTCTACGGCGCTGCCAAAAACTGGTGGACCAGGGCAGACTCTCCGGAATCTATGCCTGAAGGTGAGCCGGGCGGGCCTGACTCTGAAGTATTTTATCTCTTTGACCAGATTTCCCATGACCCAAAGTTTGGCAAGGAGTGCCACCCGAATTGTGATTGCGGAAGATTTTTGGAGATTGCCAATTCAGTTTTTATGCAGTACCAGAAAAAAGACCGGGGTTTTATCGGGCTGCCTCAAAAAAATGTTGATTTTGGAGGAGGGCTGGAGAGATTAACTGCCGCCTGCCAGAATCAACCGGATATTTTTAAAATAGATCTTTTCTGGCCTATTATTGAAAAGCTTAAGGAACAACTTAAGGTCAAATATGATGATGAAAAAATTACAGCATCACTTAGGGTTATTGCAGATCATATCAAAGCTGCAATTTTTTTAATCAAGGACGGGGTTACACCATCCAACAAAATGCAGGGGTATGTTTTAAGAAGACTGCTTCGCCGGTGTGCTGTAAAAATCCACACCATACAAACAGACTCTGAAAGCATCCTTTCAAAACTGGTTGACCCTGTTTTGGATATTTACCAGGGAACCGGTTACTTCCAAACAAGCGACTGGGATCATATTAGGCTGATGATTGAAAAGGAGCTTGTGAAATTTAAACAGACCTTGAAAAGGGGCCTGAGGGAGATTGAAAAAGTGGATAAAGTAACAGACAAAATAGCATTTGACCTGTACCAAAGTTATGGTTTCCCTTTTGAACTTTTAGAAGAATTATTTTTAGAAAAAGGGCAGAAAATAAGCAGGGAGGATTTTAATCAGGAATTCCAGAAACACCAGGAACGTTCAAAGTCTTCCTCAGTTATGTAACTATTATTTTTTCTTACGCCCTTTTGGGAGGACAAAGGCTACCAGGTCTCTCAGGGACCTGATCGAGGATTTTGCAAGGAATGCCATAATTGAAGCAACTACTATTTTTGAAGGCAGGTCTATCCTCCTTGCCACATCCTCAGTCTCCTCTAAAATCTTATCCGCCCTTTTCAACCCTTTTCTGATGGCGATTAATATTATCAGCACAACCAGTGCAATCAGCACAAAAATAACAGTCCAGACTGAAACTAATATCACCAGCACAAATTCAAGTATTCCCATAAAAAATTCTGAAGATAGCTACTAATATTTTACTAGAAACTAAAACCTAGAAGCTAGATACTACTTTTCAACAAGTACTGTCCTGTCTATCTTGGTACTCTGCCCAAATTTACTGGTCGCCACAACAGTTATTATGTTCGAGGAGGAAGAAAGTTTAACTTCCTCCTGGAAATGCCCGTTTTTATCTACCCCTATATCCTGGTTATTTACCATTATTTTATTCTCAGGATCCGTATTCCCTTCAACTAGTACAGACGGTATCTCAACTGATTGACCATCCTTGGGACTCACCACTTCCAGATTTGGTGCCCCAATAAACTGCCGGTATTCCAACCAAAGATAGGTAAAAAAACTCAATATAATTATGGCTGTAGTAAGCCAGATAACTCTGGCGGGAGTAATACGCAGTCTGCTCTCTTTAAGCGGTTTGGAAAAACTTTCTAAAACCACCGGAGGGTGTTTCCTTGCTTCAAAATCCCTTCTGAACACCGCTAAAAGTTTCTGTGTGTCCAATCCTAAAAACCTTCCGTAGTTTTTAATAAACCCCTGAATAAATGTTGCAGGCGGCAGTTTGGAATAATCATTTGCTTCCAGGGCCTGGAGAAGCTCTTTGCGAATCTTGGTATTTTTCTCAACATCTTCCAGCATCAGCAGTTTGCTTTCCCTTGTTTCTCTCAAAATCTGCCCGACAGTTCTCATCAAAATGAATTATACCAGTTTTCACTCCTACTCCAACACTTAAGTCTTCATTTATCCCAGTCTTGCAATGTCTTTTTTTATAGGGTATAATTCTTTCTTGCACATATGTTCACAGAGAAAGAAGTATCGTTATTTAGCATACTAAACAACCTACTAGCGAATAACCAACTCGAGCTGAAAAAGTTAACAGGGGAAGTGAAGGAACCGTTTTTGAAAAAATACCCTACTTCTATTATTAATATTAAATCTTTTTACCCAAAGGAGGACTTCACAAAGGTTTTAGACCAATCTATCTACAAACCTATCTACAACCAAAGCGTTAAACTGCCAGTTTTTAATCCTAAAAAACCTGCTGCTGACATCCCGGTAGAGGTATCCATGAGAGTATCCGAGCAGCAAAAAATAGCCGGCCAAGCGCTGACTATAGCTTCGTTAAAAGGTACGCTTGACGAAGAATACCAAAAACATAAAAAAGCGTTAATCAAAACCGCCCTCGAAGACCAGTTTCCCAGGGTCAAACAGGAAGCTGCCATACAACTGAGGCTTCTTGCCAACTCCGGGCTCGACGGAGAAATTGTCAGACATATGGCTGCGTTAACCCGCAGGATTATCCGCCAAAAAGGACAAATAGCCAAACTAAGCACTGAGCAGGCATTAGCTATCCGAACCATCTGTTCATTAAACGATTACGATGCCCAAAGAGTTGCCATCCAATTGGTAACATCCGAGGCTTTAGACCCCAGGATTAAAAAATTGGTTCTGAGAAAGTTATGTCAAACAAGTTTCTTTAATAAATATTATGGGATTTCAGATTTTATCAGTCAGTATACTTCTCAAGACAGCAGGGAGATTCCATGGGATAAATTCAGACCCTTAATAAGTTTATATGCCCATCCCAGCAGAGAACTCCGCGAAACAGCCTTTGCATCTATTTCACCGGTAATGAGCAGGGGGGGTTATTGGCTGTCAGATGCTATTGCTGATTACCGGGATAAAACACCAAATATTCCTGACAGGGCATTCTTGCAAGTACTCGCACTGTCAGAAAATAGCAAAATACCGATCGAAAAATTTGATGCTTTATTCAGTTTAGCAGATAAAAACAGAGCGGTCTCGGAGGAACTAACCATGCTCCTGACTTACCTTCTGGAAAAAGATTCTTGTTATGATAACGGACATTATGAACGTGGTCGGATTTTACGGGCACTTTTGCAAGACGATCCCAACCCCGATTTTTTATCTGTCTTCATAAGCTGTCTAAAAAAATCCCTTTTTATGTTGAGGCAAGCTAGACTAGATTATCTAGAATGTTCAAAATTTATCAGCTGCTTATACGACCCTTCAGGTTCAGCATATAAGCGTAGTCATTCTTTGGCAGCAGCCTGTGCTGCAAAACCCCCATCTCTGCAAGTAATTGACAAAGCTTTGGAAAAACAGATTGTTAAAAAGATCAGGCAGATCCTGCCCAAAGGATCTGATGTTAAAAAAATAGCCCAACTGCACTCTTCATGGGACGGCATGGAACCTTTTTTAATTTATATCTCCAGATTATATGATCACCAGTCAGACTTATACAAAGACGTATTAGCATTGATGGGTGAGATTATAGCCCATATCGATCCCCCTTCTTTTGAAGAATGGAAAAAATGGCGTTACGACCTGAACAATCAAAAAGTGAACGAACAGGTGGGTTTTTTAAGCAGTGAGACCTTAGATGCCTGGATATCTGACTATGTTGTGGACTTATCAGATATTCAAAGCGAAGATGTATCTGAAAAGATTATTAAAATTAGGGAGATTTTTGACCAGTTTGCTGATTCTGGTCTGAAAGAAACAGGGTCTGTTGACATCCGACAAATTGAGGATAAGCTTAGAATTTTGACGAAATTTATCTCCTTGAAGGACGATCTCGAACTTGCAAAACGTGCAGCAAAAAGTATTGGGGAGTTGAATGCAACCGAATGCCGCAAAAGGCGGGCATTGAAAAAAGCCGGGTTCTCTACTCTTAAAACCACAGGCCAAATCCATTCTGAAATTGGCAAAATAAGAGAAGGGTTGGGTGCTGAAAATGAAGTTAAGATAAAAAATCTTGCTGTAGCTGGCATTATAAAAAAATACACACAGGCTAAAAGCCACTTGGAATATCTCAGATCAAAAAATATTCAACCCACGGGTGAAGATTTAACCCATGTTTCATTACTGCAAAACCAGCTCATCGGTACCTTGGGTAACGGATTTGAAAGTCTGCTGAAAGATTATCAAAATATCGCTGTTTTGACAGCCAACCTGCCAAAGATCATTGACCCTAAACTGGCTGATTTCTTAAGCAGGTACGGGTTAAAAAAATCTTCCCCTTCGGAAAAACTTGAAGCTGTAATAAATTTTATCCAGAATGGTATTATAGAATTAACTCATACAGAACCTATGCTGGATTCAGATGAAAGAAGAATTTACAAAACCATCAAAGATTTAAAAATACAGAAGGAAATCCTTTCCCTGCTTACTGCAAAACCCGCAACCTTATCAAACAAACAGCTTAAAGAAAAACTAGCTGTACTTGTAAAAGGCTTGGGTGAATATAAGGACTTAAGTACCAAATTGGCAGTGTTACAGGAAGATGCGGGAAAAGAGCATTCGGGTAAAAACAATGGTCTGGTGTTTATATTCACCGACCACCCTCTAGTTGCTCTTACCGTAGGAAAATATCCTGCGGGGGCTGTCTCCTGCCAGAGTTATTGGAACGGCAGTGATTCTCTTGCAGCATATCCTGCTGATGCAATGACCAAATTATGTCTTTTAGTTGATAAAAACAGCCTGCCTGAGGATGTAGCCGAAAAGCTGGATAATGCAACCACCAATGAAGAGAAGTTAGCAGTATTTAACAGTAATACTTATGCCTTTTTAGATGCCATGGTTGCCAGACGGGTTATTAAAATAGTCAGAAATGATCAAAACCAGGAACCATATATCTTTCTTGAACCGGTTTATACAAGCTACAACCAAACACTGATGATTAATTATTTAAACAAGTTCGCTCTGGGGTTTCTTCATCCTGCAACAGGCTTGCCACTGGTAAGAGGTGGCGGAAATATGCGTGTTAGGGTTGCCACCAGCCGTAATAGAAGCCAATATGAAGACGGGGAAAAGGGCGGTCCTAATAATTGCGGCATGGGTTCTCAAACAGATGAATACACCATGCCTGCCCAATTTTTAGCGGCTTGATTTTTGATTTGCATGTCTAAACAGGAACTGGATAATAATTTTGAACTTGACCCATTGCTTTGGGATGTAAACCTGCGTATCCCCGGCCCCACCCCCTGTCCTCCCCAGGTTTCAAAAGCCATGTCCCACCCGATGGTTAACCACCGGAGTACCAACTATTTTATCCCGCTTGCCAGGAAAAT
>CAZFVS010000058.1:0-6609 GCA_964522265.1 uncultured Gammaproteobacteria bacterium
TGCGCACCCCAACCGACTGGAATAATTTATAACGCCTGTCCATCTCAGCCATACACCATTTCAGCGCTGATAAAATTCTTTCGGGTTCTACAATTACCGGTGTCAAAAGATGGGGAATTCCATTATAATTTGTCATCTCCACCCTTTTCGGGTCAATCAGGATAAGTTTTAATTCATCAGGTGAGTTCCTGAAAAGAAGCGCGGTAATCCACTGGTGCAGTAAAATTGACTTTCCGGAACCGGTTGTCCCGGCAACGAGTACATGAGGCATCCTGTCAATATCAACAATCATCGGGTTGGAGGCTGTATCCTTTCCCAAAGTCACAGCAAGTTTAGATTTATTTTTCTTCATCTCCTCAGACACCAGCACTGATTTGAGGGTAACTATTTCCAGGGTGTGGTTGGGTACTTCTACCCCCACCAAAGATTTCCCGGGGATCGGAGCCTCAATCCTAACCGTCCCTGTTCTGGTAGCAAGCGAGAGCGCTATATCATGCTGCAGGTTGGCAATTTTAGCGATCTTGGTACCTGAGGCAATCGCCAGCGCATATTGGGTAACAGCAGGACCTCCATTAACTTCGGCAACTCTGGCCTGAATTCCGAACGAATCCAAGGTTTTCTCAATAATAGCAGCATTTTTTTTGACATCACCCCTATTTGCCGGTGCGCCGCCTTTATCTAAAAGTAAACTATACGGCGGGTATCTCCAAACCCTGGTCTGCCCTGCGACATTAGCAACCAATGTATCCACCATGATATTCTCACGAGGCGGCTTTTCTATTGGCCTGGGTTTTGTCCGCTGGTCTTCAATACCTGAAACCCTCAAAGCTCCCCGGGTTGCAAAAGCATCCGGCTTTTCTAAAGGTCTTTTCAGCTTACCTAAAAGCTTCACAGCTGATACGAAGAATAAAAAAATCTTAGATATAAAATCTAGCAGCTGGTTTAAACTGGTGTTAAGAAAAACAACCAACCCTACCAAAAATATTCCCAGAAGTAAAATCAGAGCCCCTGCGAAAGTTATTAATTTCTCCAGTTCTTCCCAAACTATCTGGCCTAAAAGCCCCCCTTTTTGCGGACCAAATATGGACAGTATGCCCATTACAGCAATCATCATTGTAATAAGCCCCAACAAAACATTGGTTTGCGCAATTGACCATCTTATCTTTTGTAAAACAAGCGCGGAAAGAAAAAATACTGCCGGGGCAAAAATAGCCGAAAGCCCTAAATTAGATATCAAAGCCTCCCTCCAAAAAGCAAGATACGACACATTGCTGACTAATGACAGGGCAGACAAACCCGCCAGCACCAAAGAGATTATTGACCCTACCGCAACTACTGTTTTCTGGCGCAGTTTCAGTTTGGGCATTGAGTAGATAGATCTTCGTCTAGGCATATCGGAGCGACTGCACTATGTTTTGATCCAGTCGCGAGATCGCTTGCCAACTTAATTATTATTATACCACATCCACTATGGGCTCTTTAAACCTCCACCACTGTTGTTAAAATAAGCGGGCTCCTTTTGGTTTCTTCATAGAAAAATTTTTCCAGCTGCTCTTCTATCTGATGTCTGGTATATCGCCAGTCAAATACCCCCTCCTTACCCCGCAGACAGCTCTTAACTATTTCTTTGGCTGCACTAATCAGATCCTCCGCCTCTTTCTCAAATACAAATCCTCTTGTGATGATATCCGGCTCCCCGACAACATGACCGCTCTGTTGCTCTATCGGCACAATAACCACTACCACTCCTTCCTCACTCATCACCTGCCTGTCCCGCAAAATAATACTACCAACATCACCAACCCCTAAACCATCGACATAGACATTGGAAACATTAACCAAACCGTTCATCTTGACCTTATCTCTCCATATCTCTATCACCTGTCCATCCTGAGCCATCAATATCTGGTCTTCCCGATAACCCATACTCACAGCCATCCTGGAAAAAGATTTCATATGTCTGAAAGTCCCTCCAATCGGAAGGATATATTTTGGCTTGGCTAAATTCACCATCAGTTTGAGCTCCTCACTGGCAGCATGCCCGGATACATGAAGATCTGACAGCATAGCGGAATAATAAACATCACAACCTAGCCTGGTCAGGGTATCTATCAAGGCACTCTGTGCTGATTCTGTGCTGGGGATCGGATCAGCGCTAAATATCACTGCATCGTTTTTATGCAATGCAACATATTTGTGGTCGTTGTTGGCAACCCGTGAAAGTGCAGAACCGGGTTGACCTTGGGATCCCGCAATCAGGATTATCAATCTGTTATCCGGAAACCGTTTCACTTCTTCCTGGGCAATAACCAAACCAGGCGGGATGTCTAAATAACCCAAATCCCTGGCAACCTGAAAATTATTCTCCACCGACCTGCCGGCTAAAGCCAGTTTCCTGCCGGAGCGCACCGCCACATTGACTGCCTGCTGGATCCTGGTAACATTAGAAGACGTCATGGTAATCAGGACTTTTCCCTTGGTTTCTTTTTCAACACCGGCAAAAGTGCTTTCTATGGTTTTTTCGGAGAGGGTATACCCTATCTTCTCCACCCTGAGACAGTCGATAGTCATAAAAATAACACCACCCTCACCTACTCTGGCCACCCTGCCTACATCAGTCACCTGACCATTAACAGGGGTCCAATCCATCTTAAAATCCGCCTGGTGGATGATTGTCCCGACAGGAGTGGACAACACTATCCCGGTTGAATCAGGTATGGAGTGGGAAACCTGATAAAAAGAAGCTCTGAAGGCCCCCAATTCAACCTGGTCACTCAAACCAACTGTTTTAATGTAATCTTTGGATAGTTTATGTTCGGTAAATTTCGACTTGATCATACCGCAAGTCAGTTTTTGTGAATAAATCGGGATATTCCCCAGTTGCGGCCAAATATACGGCAACCCCCCGATATGGTCATCGTGTGCATGAGTAATCAGAATCCCCCTGATTTTATGTTTTTTATCTTGGAGGTAAGATATGTCCGGGATCACCAGGTCTATACCCAACATCGCCTCATCAGGAAATCCCACTCCGCAATCAATAATCACTATATCATTACCATATTCATAAACATACATATTTTTAGTGACATCACCTACCCCTCCCAAAGGAACCAGCCTGAGCATATTGCTGCCTGAAGGCTGTACTGGTGGTGCAAATTTTTGATGTAATTTTGGCTTAAACTGTCTCATTGTTAATTTCAAACTATGCCGGCAAGTATCCTCTCAAATTGTTTATATCGATCCGGTATGGCCCTCTCTCCCCCTCGACTATTTTTTTGGCAATCTTTCTAACTATAACATCTATATTCCTGTTTAAAGACCTTATTCCCCCGTCAAACCCTAACGGGCGCACAATCGCAGGCCATACCTGCTGATCTATTTGAACCATATTACTATCGATTGCAGATTTATTCAGCGCCTGAGGAAGCAGGTAGTCCCTCCCGATTACAATTTTCTGTTCATCAGAATAGAAGGGCATTTCTAAAATCTCCATCCTGTCTATAACTGCTGTTGCGATATTACCGGTGTTGTTGGCTGTAGCTACAAATAACACCTGCGACAGGTCAAAAGGGAAACCGATATAATGATCTAAAAAAGCTACATTCTGTTCCGGATCCAAAAGTTCTACTAAAACCCCCATAATATCGTTTCTCGCCTCTTCTGTGACTCTGTCCAACTCATCAAGCAAAATAACCGGATTTTTTACGCCAGCCCTTTTTAAGGACTTCATAATCAGGCCCGGTTCAGCCTCAGCTTTGATCCTGGATTCACCCCTCAGTTGTAATGCACTTCCTAAACCTCCAAATGGGATCCTGATAATGGGCCTCCCTAAACTTTCAGCGATAGAAAATGCCAGAGAGGTTTTGCCTGAACCTACCAAACCGACAAAACCCAAAATCGGTTCTTTGGCTATCTGATTTTTTTGTCTATTTAAGATAAGTACTGACAGATATTCAAGTATCCTCTCTTTAACCTGTTCCAGACCAAAATGGTTTTTATCTAAGATCTGTTTCGCTCTTTGCAGATCAAGTATGTCTTCTCCACTCCTTGCCCAAGGCAAACCGGATACAAAGTTAATATAAGAGACAACCTTATCTGTTTCAGGACTGTATTGATTTGCCTTCAGGCTGATTGAAATATGCGTCAACTCATCTGTGAGCCTCTCTAATATATCCTTAGGGAGCCTCGCAGCCAGTATTGTCTGATGGAGTTTTTCAACTAAATCTGTACTGTTACTTTTGGCAGCATCCATTAAATTTTTAGTCCTTGAGTGTTACTTCTCCTTCGATATCTTTTCCGGTAACCATTAAATATATTTTACCTACTTTTCCCAGTATTGGGAATAGTGATTCTGCTTTTTGCGAAAGATTGAGCTTGCCTGTGGAAGTTGCCTCCTCAACCAACTGCCTCGGATCTATCGCCTCCAGGCTAAAATCCCTGTTATCTGTAAAGTTTAGTACTGCTTTAGATGAAGCAGTCGCAAATTCATATCTCTGCCCGCTTACAGCGGGTTTGAGTAAAACAGCCTGGTAGTTCTTAAACCCTATACTTCCCGGTTTAAAAATAAGCGTGAATTTTGTAGGTAAAACTTTAGATAACCCCAAAATTGTATTTTGATCTAGTTCAAAAGAAGCACCTTTATAAAATGCGTCTGCTCCTAGGTTTTGAAAAAAAATTTTAGCCCCTGTTTCATCATCTTTGGTGATTTTAAAATCCAGATAAACTCTGTTTCCTGAGATGTATAAATCGGCAGTGCTTTTCTCTAAAATACTCTCTTTGAAGTTTTCAACTTTTGCCAAAAGGTAAGGTGAAAAAAAATACCCCAGCACTCCAAATGTGATTAAAGCTGCTAAAACAGTAAGAAGATACTTTCTCATCTACCATAATTCCTGCGGTTGCGGCTCAAACTACCGCTTCTTGATGAACCCATACTGCTGAATCCCCGGTCCCTCCTCCCGAAACCACCACCTGTCCTCATACCGCCTCCACCACGGAATCCTCCGCTGTCATACCCTCCTCTTTCAGATGTAAAATTGCGGTGTGTTGATCCACCACCCATCCGGTTTCCGCTGCCAAAACCTCCCCTTCTTTGGAATCCTCCCCGCTCCGGCCTGCCTTCGGATTCTATTTTTCTATCCTCCCCAAATAACATCGACAGTCCTATTTTACCCTGTTGGTCAACATCTGTAACCCGCACATGGACTATCTGACCTTCTGACACAACATCTTCCGGATGCTCAACTCTACCTGGCGCCATCTGAGAGATATGAACCAATCCATCCTTACCCGGTAATATCTCAACAAACGCTCCAAATTGTGTAATTCTTACCACCCGGCCGTCATACTCTTCCCCTATTTTCACTTCTTTAAACATACCTTCAACAACTTCCAAAGCTTTTTTGATCGCCTCTTCATCAGTTGATGAGATCATAACAGTCCCATCATCCTCAATATCAATTTGTGCTCCGGTTTTCGCAATAATACCGTTGATATTCTTTCCTCCCGGTCCAATCAATGAACCAATCTCTTCAGGCTTAATGTGGGTTATTTTGATTTTGGGGGCGTACTGGGATATCACCACCTCTTTTGGCATCACCCCAATCATCTTGCCCAGTATAAATTCCCTGGCATTCTTACCCTGCCTTAATGCTTCCTCAATAATTCCAAAGGTGAGCCCGTGCAGTTTAGTATCCATCTGGACTCCGGTAATGCCGTTTTTGGTACCGGCTATTTTAAAGTCCATCTCTCCGTAAAAATCTTCAACTGCCTGCATATCAGTGATTACCTGAAACTTTGCTTTTTTTGAGACTGAGGGGTCGTGGTCCGTAAAAAGCCCCATGGCAATTCCTGCCACAGGCTCTATCGGCACTCCTGAGTTTAACATCGCCAATGTCGAGGCGCAAACCGCAGCTTGTGAAGTAGAGGCGTTAGCCCCTAACACCTCTGAAACAACCCTAATTGCATAGGGGAATTCCTCCTTGGAAGGAATCACGCTATTTATAGAAATCTCCCCCAGATTACCGTGGCCGATATCGCGCCTGTTTGGCGACCCTATCCTTTTAACATCACCGGTGGAAAAAGGGTTAATACTCATATTGTAATAATGCATAAAACGTTTTGAATCCTCTCCCTCCATCCCCTCAAGCGTTTGAGAGTCAGACAGCGGACCCAAACTTGCAACTGACCGCACCCGTGAGCCCCATCTTTTGAATATGGCTGAACCATGGGCTCCAGGTAAAACTCCAATTTCCATATAAATATCCCGTACATCCTCCATCCCCCTACCATCAACCCTTTTACCTTGTTTGAGAATAAAGTCATTCATCATCTCTTTGGCTACCTTATCAAAAATAGAAATTACCTGTACAGCTGTTACGGTATCCGCATGAAGAGCAATTATTTCATCCTTGATGATATCCCCTGTTGAATCATGCCAGGTGGAATTTTTGTCAAACAACGCCTTTTCTATCCTGTCTTTAATATCTTTTGTGACTTTGGCCAGCAGTTGGGGGTCAATCTCTTCTGATACAGCTACAAATGCCTGTTTTTCCCTACCCGCTTCTTTATCATAATCTCTAATTATACCAAGTAGGTGACGCGACTGCC
>CAZFVS010000059.1:0-936 GCA_964522265.1 uncultured Gammaproteobacteria bacterium
ATCTTGTTAAAGGTTTTTCCAACATGATCCAAGGCAACTATTTTATCAAGAATATTGGGAAAGTACCAAAATGAAGCCAGAGCTAGTGAGGAAACCATTAAAAAACCCAATCTTGCTATTTTAACCCGAATGTGCCCCAAAAACCCTTCCGCCATGACTAAAATCCCAAACAAACACAGCAGGGTAAATGCGCTAAAAGGTGAAATAATCACCACCCCTGTTGTTAAAATTGCTACCATAACTCCGTAGATCGATAACCCTTTAGCTATAAATGCCTGGGCAAGCAGCATGATAAGAGGCAGGAATGCAAAAACAACCACATGTGCCCCATCACCCGCAAGAAGCGAACCCAAAAGAGGCATACCTTCTTTGACAAAAGGGTTAGGCAAAATAAATAGTAACGTGGCCAGAAAAGCTGTAAGATCATGGTTGGTATTTTTCCTCACAAAAAAATATATGCTGACAGGGGTAAGTAAGAGGGAAAACATGGTGATAAACTGCAAAAACTGATTTGCTTTTAAAAGCATCAGCTGTTCAGACATATAGGCCAGTGTTAAAAGTGCAGATGACGAAAAAGAGGCACTCAAGTTACGGCTGAATATGGGATAAACAATGAGCAGGTTGATAAAAAACACCAGCGAAAGGAATACCAGCGTGGCGCTGCTCCAACCTGATCCCCCCCACCAGGAGAATTTTTCCTCCAGGTTTTCCGCAATAGTCTTTCCCATCCTTGCTGAAAAATCCACTCCACGTCTAATATCCTGCCCATCAAGCATTTCCTGCATACTTAATTATCATAATAATTTTCTGTGGTAAATATCAACTCTGGGATTTGAACTACCGGAATCTTAATAATCTTCAAGCATTAGAACTGTTCCATCAATTATCTTACCATGAGCTTTTTGATCATCACTTAACAATTGACATACTTCAGTT
>CAZFVS010000059.1:946-6548 GCA_964522265.1 uncultured Gammaproteobacteria bacterium
AGCGTACAACCTTCATATTGAGCAAGAGCCAAAAATATGCATCATATGAAGTTAATTGATATTGTTCCATCAAACTCCCGGTTATATTAAGAACAGGTAAAGAAACTTCTACAAAGTTAATGGGTGCTTGGTAAAGTCTGGCTATTACAGAGTAAGATCTCTCAGCAGAGGAAGCTTTAGCTTTAATGAAAACATTCAATAATTCAAGCGGTAAAATATCAGGCAAGATAATGTTTATTTTCCCATCATTAAAATCCTTCCACAACTTCCTGGCCTGTGATACATGATTTTCTTGTGCATGATGGTACCACTTTATGACTACAGAAGTGTCTAAAACAAAGCTATGCATTTTTATAAGTGAGTATCCCTATCTTTTCTTAAGAAATCCGTCAATTTAACATCTTGTCTACCGGATTTATTAAATTTTTCAAAATCCTGCCAGATTTCATCCCATTGCTTTTTTGTTAACTTTTTCTTGGGATTTTGAGGGTGAGAAACAGGTAATCTCTCCACTCTAAACCCATCCTGGATAGTGGTAACTTTAACCATCACTTCATCTTCAGGCCAATTTAAGGCTGACCTTACGCTCTGAGGTACAGTTAACTGACCCTTTTCTCTTATTTTAGAAATAGTTTGAGTATAATCGTTCATACTAGTAAGAATATCATACCAGTAAGAATTTGTCAACATTTCGATTTGACTTACCTACAACCTTTTTTCACTTTTTGGGTGAAGGCTGAGGTGTTTTTTCAGCGGATTTTGTTGCAGCTTCAACTTCTTCCTGTGATTGGGCGCCACCCAAATCACTACCTTTTTTCCAATCAACTGAGAGTTTATAGTAAGAAAACTCTTTACTTGTAGACTGGGTGTCAAAATTCCCTTTGTCTTCGGGTTTTAAAAATTGGTCAAGCGCTACTGCAAAACCGATCTTTGAATCAACCAGGCTGTCGTGTTCGTCATAAAAATTGACAGTTATCTTGACCCAATAAACATCCTCTTTCGTGCTATTTAAAACCTCTCCGGAGATTGAGCGGAATCCTGCTTTTTCATTAACCTTATGGTTTAATACTCGGACTATATCATTACCTGTCTTATTAGTGTATGCCACTAAAAGCTCATCTATTTTCTGGTCTATACCAAGCACATCCTCTTTTTCTTTTAGTTCAGCTCTCTGTTTTTGTTCAGTCTTGGTTTTCTGTTCCTCTTCTGTTAATAATCTGTTTATCAGATGTATAACCTCTGCTTTTTTACCCCTGTAGCTTGCCTCAATCTTCAGGGTGCTTTTGCCTTCGGCAATACTCACAACTGTTGTAAAAGTACCATCACCGTTTTCAGCAACATCCCTGCCGTTGACACTGACTTTTGTCCCCACCGGAGAAACAATACCTTTAACAAACAGATTCTCCCCTTTTACTTCCTGGTCTCCTGCAGGCACCTGCAGTGTAATGGTGGGACTGGGGCTGGTAATATAACTATAACCAAGATAAGAAACCAGAAGCCCTAAAATCGCACCTAAAACTATGGGTGAACGGCGTCTGAGAAAAGCTGCACTGCTGTCTTTCAACCGGGCTGACATAACAACGGCACCAGGCAAATACTTTTTGCAACTAAGCAAAATTTTATGCATGCACCTACTCTATACTAATCTTTTTTAACTTGCAACCCAGATTCTCTATCTTGTAATATATCAGATTACGACTCTACCCATCTTGCAAAGTTCCGTTATTTTTGTAAAAATCGTTACACATCAAAACTTATGCCCAAAAACTCAATCGGGAAATATAGCCATATTATCTTGCCTACCAGCCTGCTGGTGCTGGCATTGTCCGTTTATTTTTATACCAAACCCCCCTCAATACTGTGGATTGATTCGGGGACAATGATTGCAGCATCCTCATCACTTGGAATCCCCAATCCTCCAGGTTTTCCGTTTTATATGATGGCATCTCACCTTTTTACTGTTGTCACTCCGTTTTTGAGCAAACTCTTAAGTCTTGAACTGTTCACTATCATATTTTCTTTGGGGCTTTTACTCATGGTCTACAAAATTATCCTGTTGCTTATTCAAAACAACTTCTTTTTTTACCAATCTGCCCACAATCCTGAAAATAGCGCTTCAGCAGGCCTGCTCCCCCATCTTTCCGCCCTTTTTGGTGCAACTGCTTTGGCTTTCTCTTATCAGTATTGGTCGCAATCCCAAAACACAGAAGCTTTTATCTTTACCTACTTTTTTGTAGCCCTTTTCGCTTTCCTGCTTCTTAAAATTATGATTAAAAAACGCGCAATAACTGAAAAAAAGTTAAATTTTAATCATTACTCCACATACTTATTTAAAATACTCCTTCTTATTGCATTCCTTTACGGACTTGCTGCAGGCGCCAACCCGACTGTTGCATCCCTGGTGCCTGCCACACTTTATGTCATGTTTTTAAACCGCAGGTCTTTAAATATACCAAAACTTATCATTTTGGGTTTGGTTTTTGCAGTCACAATTTCTGCTGTTTATTCTTATCTGCCGATCAGGGCAAGCGCCTGGCCTTTTATTAATTGGGGCAATCCGCAAACATTAAAACTTTTTATCGGTCATTTGCATGGCGAGGGGTTAAACATTTATGAACCTGAAGGAGGATCTATCAACGGATTTACAGGTTCCCCCCTGGTGTTTGCCCAATCAGTGTCTTATTTCATTTTAAACAGCTTCATCCAGTTTACTCCCTTCCTTTTTCCTTTTATCATCCTGGGGATCTATTTTATTTTCAGGATAAACAGATACCTTTTAGTTTTTCTCCTGTCTGTACCTATTATTGATGTAGTATATTCTGGGATTTATTACTCCGGAAACCAGGAATCCTGGTTTATTTTAGCCTGGGAATTTTTATCAATTTTTATAGGAATTGGTTTTTACTTTGCTGTTACAAAATTTAAATTATCCGGCAGAAAAGTCTTTCTGGTTTTTTCGCTGTGCTTTTTACCACTGATCAGTTTCTTCTGGATTTTAAACAGAAGCGGGCACCGTTTCGCCTCGGATTATGCCTACAATCTCTATGCCCCGCTTGAGAAGAATGCAATTATTATAGGCACCGGGGATTTTTTCAATTCACTTTCCCATTACCTGCATGAAGCGGATATTTATAGAAGCGATGTCACCCCCATAACTGCAAATGTTTTTTACGTTAACAGATGGGAAAGAGACTCGGTACGCCATGCCACCAACCTGTCCGTCTCAGACAAAATCGAAGGGATCATCCAGTACAAAAAATATTCAGAGTACAATGATGCCATGAACCAGTTTATTGATGAAAATATCAATGCCCATCCTATCTACGTCACCCACTTAACCCTTCGCGCTTCTGCTCTTGCTGCTACCAGCGGAGGCCAACTGAAACTGGATGAAAAAAGATTCAAGTTTGTGCCAAACGGATTAACATTGAAGGTCATCAGGGCAACAGAGGAAGGCAAACCTAATCTGGCACTGTATGATTTTAAGCTTACCTCTCCTCTTTCTCCAAAACCATATTATCTGGAGAGAAATTACCGGGGCGGGTTTGGAAATATCTTAAACGATTATGTCTACTCTTATGAATATTTGGGTGACTGGTTTGCAGAAAAAGGCGATAATGAGAATGCATTAAGGTATTACAATATTGCCAAAGGGATTAATCCGGAAAATGCGGAGATATTAGCCCATCTGGGAGAGTTTTATGCCAAGGCAAGGGATTTTGATGCTTCTTACCAGTACCTTGCCAAGGCTGAACGGTTAGATGTAAAAAACCTCTCCGTCCATTTTAATTTGGGTTTATCTTATATCAATGTGGGCAGAACAGACCAGGCAAAATTGGAGTTTGAGTCTGTAAAACAGCTCGCCCCTATAGGAGATCCGATCGGAATTGAGGCTGATAATATACTTAAAAAAATCACCACTTTTAACTTAAACGATCCTGCAAATCTAGAACAGACTACTGCCTGGAAAGAAATACAGGACCCAAGCAACCATTTTTCTATTAAAGTCCCCCCAGCGTTTTCAAAAAGTAAGGATCCTAATTCTCCAATTATGTTTATTTCCGATAATAACTCGGGCAATTTGGGACTCAATATCCAGGCTTTGGAAACAAAACTCAAAGACGGAGAAAATATTGAAGACCATATCAGTAAATCTCCATTAAAGATGACCGGGGTGCTTTTGGATGTCCAACCGATTAATTTTATCGGCTACACTGCAGCAGTACAAGTTTTCGGTACACCCCAGGGGGATTCTTCGCAACGTTTCATCTTAGTCAAAGACAACCGTGTCTGGCAGTTTAAAGTCTACCCCGGAAACTCTATAAAACTGGATATTTTTTATAAGATGCTGGGAACATTTAAATCATTATGAAATTCTGGTACAGGATTATAATTATTTTTTCACTACTGCTTTTTACTCAAATCCTGGCGCCCTTTTTGAAAGAAGGGATGTTTTTGGGCCATGACAGCCAGCTGCATTCCATCTACCTTAGGAAATTCGAGGAGGCTTTGAAGGCAGGACAATTTCCCGTTCGCTGGATTGACTGGTTTGTTCCCGGGTTTAACCAACCGCTTTTTAATTTTTACCAGCCGGGCATTTATTACCTATATCAAATCCCCAGGCTGTTGGGTTTGGATTATATCCCCTCACTTAATATTTCAGCAGTATTCTTGTGGCTGATTTCGGCGGTGTTGATGTTTTTATTTGTCAAAAGACACTTCGGTACCTTGTCAGGGATACTGGCAGCATATTTTTATTTAATTGCCCCATACCATGTATTGGACATCTTTGTCAGGTCGGCTCTTCCGGAATTTACAGCCTTGGCATTTGTCCCGGGAATTTTTTGGGGTATCAAAGCATACTATGACAGCGCCCGCGGGTTTTATCTGTCACTGGCATCCTTATTTATAGCTCTTACAACCCTTTCCCACCCTCCGACAATAATTATGTTCTTCCCGCTGGTTTTTGCCTATATTGTCTATTTATACTTTTTGAAACGGTCACTGAAATCCATAATACCTATTTTGTTTTCGGTACTGGTGGGTTTTGGGCTAATCTCCTTCTTTTTAATACCGGCTTATTTTGAACAGGAGTATATCCAGGTTTTATATATGCGTTCAGGATACTATGATTTCCACCACCATTTTGTCTGCCTGCAGCAGCTTTTTATCCCATACTGGAACTATGGTACTTCACAAACCGGCTGCGCAGATAAAATCTCCTTCCAACTGGGAGTAGTCCACTGGTTGGCTGTTTTAGCACTCATTTTGATTTTATCGTCAAAATTCTGGGCTAAAAAAAAGCTTATCTTTGTCACTAAGGAATATGTGCTTTTATCCATTTTCCTGGCTGCTTTATTTATAACAGTTTACATCATGCTGCCTATCTCCCAACCTATCTGGGAAACACTGCCTTACATCCCTTATATCCAATACTCCTGGAGGTTTTTGGCAGTAGCAACGTTTACTTCATCATTTATCGCAGGCAGCATCATAGTTTTTCTGAAAAACGATCTGCACAAACTCATTGTCTTTTCTGTTTTGATGGTCACCGCAACCTTTGCCTATAACGGCTATTTAAAACCAGCCGCATCCGGCAATG
>CAZFVS010000060.1:0-6326 GCA_964522265.1 uncultured Gammaproteobacteria bacterium
TTCCGTCAATATAATATTTATCATCCGCTCCTTTGGCTACATGCGCCGGGGTCATTACCTCAAAGTGCACATGTGGACCTGTTGAACAACCTGAATTCCCAACAGAGGCTATCCTGTCTCCCCTGTTGACATCCCCAAGCTTCACACCTCTTCCCGCCAGCGCCCTGCTGATTGAATCCGTATCTGCCCGTAGTCTTGCTATCTCAGCCTGGAATTTTGCTTCACTGTTTTGGGTAATCCGCAAAAGGTCACCTTTGGCTTTTTTTTGGACCTCAAGTTGAGAAGAATAATTTTCCAGGTCTTTTTTTAATTTCTCCTGTTTGGTCTGTTTAATCTTCTTCTCTTCCTTCTGATCGCTAAAAGAGGCTTTGGTTGCCTGAAGCTGGTACAAAACTTTTTTATCATTGGCCTGGGCAACTTGCAGATATTTAATCCTGGCGAGAAGATCCGTAAAACCATGCGAAGAAAAAATAAGGTCCAGAGTCGTGTAGTTTCCATATTTGTATGTATTGACAATCCTGCCAAGCAAAAGAGTTGCAATTGAATCAACCGTTGAGGAAAGCCTGGTAATTCTACCTTCCAACTCCTCTATTTCCTTGCCTGTTTTGGTAATTAGGAATAGGGTTTCCTGAACCTTAAGCAGCGTTAGCTGTGTCTGCCCGTCAATATATTTGAGCTGGGAGCTTAGGGTCTTCTCCTGTTCCTGAGCTTTTTGTAACTCCCCCTCAAGCTTCTGTATCTGCTCCTGTTTTTCCCGCAGCTGGCGGTCTAAATCATCCTCTGATTGAGCAAAACCCGGGTTAGGTTTATGTAAGAAGATTAAAATCAGAAGCAAAATACAAAAGGTTTTGGTCGGAAATTTCATAACTCATAACCTTAAGTAGCGCCGGACTGCTCCGTATGAACCAAGACCGCCAATAAGCACGCCTAACAGAAGAGAGGCAAGAAGAAGAACCACCATAAAAATCCAGGAAACCGGCAAAAGTTTTACTTCACCTAATGCTTCTTGCATGAAAGGAGTAAAATACCAGATTGTTGTATAACTGATAATCCATGCCAAAAAAGCACCTGCTACTCCATACACAACCCCTTCAAGGATGAAAGGTGCCCTGATAAACCAACCTGAAGCCCCCAAAAGTTTCATTGTTTCAATCTCGCCTCGTTTTAATCTGATCTTAAAACCGATTACCATGAGAATTACTAAGAATGCAAAAACCACCAGAAACGATACAGCCACCAAACCCACGACTCGAACAACTGAAGTAGCTTTTGTAAGCGCCGCAACTACATCTTCAGGGTAAACAACCTCCTCAACTACCGGCTCTTTCTTTAAAATGTCTGCCAGTTTTGCAAGATCTTTAGGCGAAGCGGTTGAAATCTCCAGGGATGAAGGCAGGATATTGGCTGTTACAAGCTCGAGTAAAGTCGGGGTTTTTTTATTTCTTTCCTGATAAATCTTCAATGCATCCTCTTTTGAAACATATTTTAAAGAGACTACCATACCGGATTGATTTAGCGCATCTTCGATAGTTTTAACATCAGCCTCGGAGACGTTGTCTTTAAAAAATGCTATGGCTTGAGGTTTGCTCTCGTAAAATTGCAGGATTTTTTGCGAACCCACTGCCACTATCAGAAACAGGAGCAATGTTAAAAAAGTCAAAAACATCACCATTGATGCAGCCATTGCCTGGTATGGAGTTCTCTGGATATTTCTTTTAACTAAATTCCCAATCTTCATCTTGTTAATTGTTAATTGTTAATTTTTTAGTGTATCTCATATCTTCCCTCTTTTCTGTCTTTTGAAACCCTGCCGTTTTTTAGTGAAACCACCCTCCTTTTTAAGGTGTTTACAATTTCTGCATTGTGTGTGGCCATAATAACTGTCGTACCCCAAGAGTTTATCTCATTTAAAAGTTGTATCACCCCCCAGGAAGTCTGCGGATCTAAATCACCTGTTGGCTCATCTGCTAAAAGAAGATCCGGTTTGCCGATCATCGCCCTGGCGATAACAGTCCTTTGCGCTTCCCCCCCTGAAAGCTGTGTTGGAAAAAGATTCCTCCGCTCCCAGATCTCAAATAATTTCAAAATCCTTTCAACCTCTTTTCTAATCTCCCCTTCCTCAAAATTTCTGACCTCCAAGGCCAGAGCAACCTGTTCAAACACAGTCCGATCATCTAGCAGCTTAAAATCCTGGAATACAAATCCTATCTTACGTCTGTATATTGGTATATCTCTGGCTTTAATTTTACTGATATCTTTCCCGTCAACTATAATCTTACCTGTTGTTGGAGAATACTCTTTAGTAAGGAGTCTAAGCAATGTTGATTTACCCGCCCCTGACGGACCCACTATAAAAACAAACTCCCCGCCGGAAACTTCCAAATTTATATCTTCCAGGGCAACAATATTTAAACCAAACTTTTTACTGACATTTTCAAATTTTATTGACATAAAGGAAATTCAAAAAAGCAAAAGTCAAAATTACAAATTATAATTATTTTCACTTTTTTTCTTCTACCTTCCCTACATCCATCAGCCACCCTTCTTTAATGGCTCTTTGGGTCTCCCCGTAAACTTTAACAAACTTGCCTTCGTATTGGGAGAGATCCACCACCGACGATGTCAGTGCCACAGGAACCGCCTTTTCCCTGATTAGAAAATGTGTCCCTTCACTGTATTCCTGTTGATTTTTCGGCTCCGGTTTCTTCTCAATCTTCCCTTCAGCAAAATCTTTAAAAGTTTGGCTGTCCATTTGTGCGGTCTTGGCCGTACTAACCCCACTGGTAGGTGAAACCTTAACAGCTTTCTTACTGCTTCCTTGGGCAAACAAAAATCCGGTGCCAATGCCTAAAAGCAGTGCCACAATTAATATTATTCCATACAGTTTCATACCAGCACCGGGAAATTGTAGTTTTTGGACTATGGAATGATCACCCAAAGGGGAAATCTGCACATCTTTCATGCTTTAATCATTGTAACATATTTGACATCCAGTATAAAAATGGTAGGATAGCGAGAACTGCCCTCATACTTTTATATGAGATTAGGTTTGGTATTGGCAGTTTTTACAGCTTTATTTTTATTCCCTCATTCTGTTTTGGCAATATCAGCTCCGGTGCTGATCAACCCATCAGACACAACCTCTATTAATGTTCCCATATTAAACTGGCAGGCTCCAAGCTATCCCTTATTCCCCACCAATCCTTACAGGATTCAGGTTGATGATGACTCATCCTTCATCTCCCCTTACAGAGATTATTATACTTCCAGCACCTCTTATGCCCCAAATCTGGCTGACGGGCTCTGGTATTGGAGGGTAAGAGCAAGGGACAGTAGCGGAACCACTAGTGATTGGAGCAGTACCTGGTCTTTTACCCTGTCTCCACCTACCCCTACCCCCACACCTACCCCACAATCCACAGCTATGCCTGTTCCCTCATCATCATCCAATCCATCTTCAACTTTTAATATCTCGACAGATGCCTCATCCATCAATTCAGATGATATACTGACTGTTGCTGCCACCACCACAGGTCTTGACCCCAATACCAGATATTATTTAAAAGGAGCATTTATTAAACCCGGTTCTTCAAACTACTTTGGAAAAACTTTAGTATCAGGAAATTGGGTTAAAAATTCTCAAACTTACTCTTCACAATTTCCCATGAATACAGATTCAGCAGGCGTCTGGAACGGCAGCATCCAGGTTATGCCTGACCCGGAGGACAGTGGTTTTACAGGCAGCGGGTCATATATTTTTAAGTTAGGCAGATACTCCGCGAGCGGTTCAGGTCCTGTATGGAGCAATGAGGTGAATATCAATATAACCGGTAATCATATAGCTGAACCCACAAGTTCACCTAAACCAAGCTCTATCAACTCCAAAATCTCCCCTTCCTCGAATCCTGTAAAATCCAGCATCAGCCCAAAATTTAACTACCCGAACATCGCCAGCATCGCCGGAGTCTCCACGGATTCGTCCACACCTGCGCTTGTAAAATCTGACATAGAGCAAACCTTAAATAAACCTAAGGTTAACATCTGGCTTTTAGGAGCGGGTTTAATTGTTTTTGTTTCCGGCGCAGGTGTACTTTTTTACCCCAAGCTAAAACATAAAATGCCTTTTAGATTGCAGAAAACAACTTAGCGTAGTATACTATAAGGTAATTCCCGCTTTAATATGGTTTACCTAAGCAACTCTGCATATCAAACTCAAAAAATCGCCCGAGATCTGGCTAAAAAATATAAACTTAAGGGCGGTATCTTGGCCTTAATCGGAGATTTAGGTTCAGGTAAAACTACTTTTGCCCAGGGGTTTGCCAAAGGATTGGGCATTAAAGAAAAAATCATCTCCCCTACTTTTGTATTAATCAGGCAACATAAAATCCCCAAACCTCAACGTACTTTTTATCATATAGACCTATACCGGCTTGATATCATTGAAGATATCAAAAGTATCGGAATCAAGGAGATTTTAGAAGACAAAGACAATTTAATCCTAATCGAATGGGCGGAAAAAATTGAGAAACTGTTGCCGGATTCTACTTTGAGGATAACTTTTGAAAAGAGTTCCGAAACAGGGAGGAAAATCTGGTATACTGGAGATTGAAATGGCAAAAAGGGACATACTTTCATTCAAATATGCCATAAACGGCATCTGGACAGCCTTTAAAGATGAACCACATTTAAAATTCCATTTTTCCGTAGCTTTTGCGGTAGTGATCCTTAGTATCATGTTAAAACTGACCAGAGAAGATTGGGCAATTATTGTTTTGACAATAGGAATGGTCATTGGGCTTGAACTTACCAACACCGCCATTGAGGAGATTGTTAACTCTTTCACCCCGGACACTCACCCCGCTGCCAAAAAAGCCAAGGATGTGGCAGCAGGTGCAGTTTTAATAGCCTCTGTAACAGCAGTTATCATAGGTATACTTATTTTCTTACCCTACTTTTTACGCTTAACTCTTTAACCCCTTGACATTTTATAATTTATAACCTATAATAATTTTACTTACTTGCCGAATAATTTGGCACATAGTAATATATTAAAATCTAAATGAACAGAAAAATTAAAATAGCAGGTTTTATATCTGCAGCAGTACTTTTAAGTTTTTTCTCATTACCCTTTTTTACCAAAGTAGTGAATGCAGATCATTCTTGGGGTAATTATCACTGGGCACGCACCAGCAATCCTTTCACCCTTGGACTGGGGGATAATGTCAACAGTATATGGGATATTTATTTAAATACTACAGCGACTGATTGGAGTGTATCCAGCGTTCTGGATACAGTAATTGTTGCAGGTGGATCTAATCCGAAAAACTGCCGCGCTAATAGAGGAAAAGTTGAAGTATGCAATTCTAAATACGGCAACAATGGCTGGCTGGGTGTTGCCCAAATTTGGGCAAGCGGTGATCATATTGGCCAGGGCATAGTTAAGGTTAACGATACCTATTTTAACACCACCAAGTATAACACTCCTGCTTGGAGAAACCTTGTAATGTGCCAAGAGGTTGGCCATATTTTAGGCTTAAACCATCAGGATGAAAATTTTTATAATACACCTCTTGGGACTTGTATGGATTATTCCAGTGACCCAACCCCAAACCAACACCCCAATCAACATGATTATGACGAGCTTGCGCTAATTTATGCTCACCTTGATACCATAACTACTGTGAGATCAATACCGACAAGTTTTGCAAAAGGGGATTTTCATGAACGCAATCAGTGGGGCAAAGAGCTTAAAAACAATGGGAAAGTTGGGCTTTATATGAGAGATTTTGGTTCAGGCAACAGATTATTTACATTCGTAATTTGGACACAGGATTAAAGCTTCTCAATTGCTCTAAGCTTTGCACTTCTACTTCTCGGATTAGATAAAATTTCATTTTCACTGGGGGTGATTGGTTTTTTTGTTAATACTTTCACCATTCCTTTATCTCGATAAAACCCCGACTGTGAAGTCGTGGGTTTTCCAAAAGCGATTGAGTTCCGATCGAGAGAAGATACCCCGATCGTTAGATCGTGGGTAGATTCATCTGCCATCTCCCTGAAAAAATTTTTAACAATCCTGTCTTCCAATGAGTGGAAACTTATCACCACTAATCTACCCCTCTTTTCCAAAACAGCCAATGCTTGAGGCAGGGCAGTTTTTAAATTATTTAACTCATCATTGACCGCAATCCTCAATGCCTGGAAAATTTGAGTTGCAGGGTGGATTTTGTCATGTACTCTTCTGGGTTTGATTGAAATTATCAGATCAGCAAGTTGTTTGGTGGTTTCAATCTTTCTCAGTTTTCTCTCTTCAACAATTTTTCCGG
>CAZFVS010000061.1:0-3145 GCA_964522265.1 uncultured Gammaproteobacteria bacterium
ATCAATGGTGTCTTTGAGCTCACCGCTTGAGTGCCTTTTTAATTTAACCCAGTTAAAATTCCTGGCTCCTGCTTCATATTTTGAATCCAGCCTTTTGACAACCAACCCTTCCAAACCTTTTGAGATGGCATCATCCAGCAGCTGCTGGAGCTTATCTGCTTTATCCACCACCTCACCAATCTCCAGAAACAACACTTCACCATCCTTGATAGTATCTTTCAGGATTTTGAGCCTTTCAACAAGAGATTCATCTATCAGAGATCTCCCGTTCTTGTACAAAATATCAAATACAAAAGCTTTCAGGGGGATTTTTTTGGCTAACTCCTCAATCCCGTATTTTCTCCTTCTTTGGGTTGTCTCCTGAAACGGCAAAAACTCATCTGAGGTAGGATTAAAACCGATCGCCTCAGCATCTAAAATGACTGATTTTGCATTAATCTGATGTTTGGCGCCTTCCACTATCTCAGGAAACATCGGCGTAGTCTCCTCCAGGTTCCTGGAAAATAATCTTACTATGCCGCTAGCTAGATGAATTTGCACCCTGAAGCCGTCAAGTTTTCTCTGTGCATTTACACTGCCCAGCTTCTCTATCACTTTCTCTGTCGTAGGCAGCCTTTCTGCCAGTTCGGACCGGATCGGCCTGCCAACTGTCACATCCAGCTTTTCAACAGCCTTAAGAGAGCCTTTCCATAAAGTTTCACCAATTAATCCCAAATCAGACACCCTGTTGTAAGCACCCTCTAAGAGTTTACGCTTGGATTTATCACCCAATTTCAGCTTGGCAAAAGCATCTAAAATAGTCGGGTCGCCAATACCCAGACGGGAAACACCCAGAGGAATGCGTACTAAGTGTTTTGCTTCCTTGCTGTCAGCCTTTTCCAATAAACTGACAAGTGTTGAGATTTTTTGCTCCACTGTCCCTGCACCGGTGAAAGAAGCAATTTTCCTCAGCTCCCCAAACACCTCACTAACTCCTAAATTTTTACTTTTTACTTTTAACTTTTTACTTAATTCCTCCGCCACTTTCCCCAAATCACCCACTCTCCCATACTCTTTCAACACCTCTTCCCTATCCACCCCATATGCCCTGGCAATAGCAGCAGCCACCAGCTTCTCACTCATCCCTAGCTCAACAGGTTCATAAAAAGGCGCCACTCTACCCTGAATTAAGTAGCTTACTTTTGCTATTTCGTCAGCTTTAACTTCTGAAAACAGTTCACACAAAATATCAATTAGAACAAGTCTTGAAGATGTTGCCTCCAGTTTCTCAAAATAATCGGTGAGCTGTTTGAAAGTCATACCCTAAATTGTAGCAGATCTTTACGCTTTTGGAGGTCACTTAATCCCTCTTCGGCACAAACGGTACAAAAACCTTGTTTTTCTATCAATCTTTTTCTTGCTTCTTCATATGCTTGATTATCTTCTTCATTTCTTGAAAATGCTGTTAAGATATTCTCTGGTTTCGTCACCTCTAAACGCAATACACGCTCAATACCAACATGGAATTGCGGAGCAACTGTTGGTTTATTGTTAAAAACATCCTTTCTGAACTGAAGTCTATCAGCTTCATTAAGTACCCTGCCGACAATTTTATCTTCTAAAGTTGCCAGGGCTTTTTCATTAACCAACTCCAACTCTTTGGTAACGGGGTTTTTCTTCATCTTTGTTTTGTTGCCTGGATCCAAAAGTATTTCAATATTTTCTATGTATTCATCTTTTTCTTTTTGGATTCTATCTGAAAAATTTGGGATGAAGGCATTTTTGATCTCTTCCACCAACCAATTCTCATAGTTTTTCCTGGCAGGAGGTAATGCACTGATCAAATATGGCTTGTTTTTCAAGAAAGTTTCCGGCGTGTTGTCTATCAATTCTTGCAGGAACTGAATTGCTTTATCAGGATTTAAACAGGATTCCCCGTTTTTTTGGTAATCATTCAACATCATAAATAATTTACCGCTCATAAACGGAGGGGAAATCGCGGATACCTCCATCCCTTCCTGTTTTTTCAAACCCTCTTCTTCGATTTTTTCACGCTCTACTTTTTGGGTAAAACCGGCTATATCCTGCCCGTTGTATAATGCCAGCTTAACCAACATAATAAATTCCGCATCAGGTGTCAGGCTGTCTGAACTGATACTTCTTTTTCTTTCGGGGTGCAGCCTGAGCTGTTCGGCGATATACTCTGATCCTTTTAACCTGGAGCGGACTGCAACTTCACCAAGGAACTCTAAAACTCTTGGTGATAGATGCTGATGGGTACCTGCAAGAAAAGGTCTGGTAGTTTTATCGTAAATTGCAGCTTCCTTAGAAATAGAAGTATTGTAGGGAACATAAACATTGCTGGTTCTTTCAATTAACGGTATATTAGTTTCAACAGCTTGAAAGGATAGCCATTCTTTTGTAGTAGTCGTGCTTATAGGAAATGTGTCTAAATTGTAAACTCTTTCACCATATTTAAATCTTCTGCCTCTAAAAAAATCGTGGTTGGTTCTTAAAAAATCAGGGTTAATTTCACCCCACTCGTTAAAAATAATAACTCCCCTGGAAGAACCTAAAAAAATCTTATTGATCCTTTTCCAGCTTTCAGTTTCCAAAGGTTTGGTGTCTTTTGGATCAAGTCTGGTGATACCTACACCCAATTTTGATGAATATTCAAAGGTTTTAACAGGAATATCCAGTACGCGTTCCGGATCATGCAATTGCTCTGTAAATTTTTCCTGGCAATCCGGACATACTTCACCTTCAATATGGCTTTGGTACTGCTGCCAAAATATCTCCCTTGCCTGCGGACCTAAAAGTTTAAGAGGATTATCCCTAATCAAACATCCTTCAATAGCATAAAAAGGGGCTATTTCGGCAGCTTTTTTTTCAACTGCATCGATAAAAATATCAGCGATCAGGGATTTCCCTGCGCCTGAAGGGCCGATAAGTAAAAGGATCCTCTGGTTATCATGCATCCTGGCAATCGTGTTGACGTATGACCCCAACCTGTCAATTGAATATGGAATCCCAAAGATATTTTTATCGTCATCTCTGCCTGTAAAAACCGGGTAATCCGTATAACCTGATTCGAGCAACTGCGGAGGAGGTGTATTGATTGCCAGCTTAACGAGTTCTGATGAGCCTAAATTCGGGTACCGAATCT
>CAZFVS010000061.1:3155-6316 GCA_964522265.1 uncultured Gammaproteobacteria bacterium
TTTTAAAGATTCTTTTTTAACCAGTTCTGTCAATAACTCTGTCATATTGCTTTAGTAGTAACACTATTCCCATCGCAAGTCAGCAGTGTTTTCTTGCCTGCAATAACAGTTTCCAGATAGACCGGCTTCCCCCACATGGCGTATATATGTCTTAGGGTTTTATCCGCCCAGGCAAGATTAATCTCCCTTTCCCCTTCTGTTGAATGTTTTAAATAGAGTTCTCTTTTTTTATTATAATCTGCCCCATCAATCGGTACATTAATGACCGGACGCCCAAAATTTACCATTTGTTCGGCAATCATATTCCTGATTTTCTCTGGGTCTTTTTCAGTAACAACCCATTCCTGTCCCTTTAGTTCATAAATATACAGGTCCAGATCCGGGATTAAATAATCAGACAAGTAGTCTCTCAAAAACCTTTGGTCGTTATATTCCTCCCTAACCTTGAAAATATCGTACCTTGGGTTACCGATATATGATTTGGGGTCTATCTCCTCATCCAACCAATTTTTTTCCGTCTCACCCGCGTGATGCGGGATGCCTTCGAATTTTCTATTGATATCCTCAAAAATTTTAGAACCGATATAATAGGGGTTTATGCTGTTGCGGGATGGTGCCACAACACCTGCATGCATCCTGGCGAAATTGACCATGTCTTCTACTGTTAATTTATCCATAGCAAACATTTGCCTCATCAGCTTCTGATGCCAATAAGCTGCCCATCCCTCATTCATTATCTTTGTCTGCATCTGAGGAACAAAATATTGCTGCTCATTTCTGACCATATACAAGATATCTTTTTGCCAGTCATCTAGCTGCATTGGGGAAAATTCAGCTATCAGCCAAAGAAGGTCGGGTTCGTCCGCGTAAGGCAATTGAACTTTCACTTCCTGTTTTTTCTCCTCCTGCTTTTTAACCCCTAAGTTAAGCAGGTCGTCATACGGAGAAGCATATGCTGGTTGTACTCTTAAGTTTTTTTTACCTTCTTCCCTGCTTTTTATAAGATATTCATCCGCAGTAGGTTTTTGGAAGTTTTGAGGTCTTGAATCAAAATTCATATTGATTGTTAGTGCGTGATCCAACCATTCCTCAACCGTTTCCTCTCCGAAGTCATTGGCAAATTGTTTCATTCTTTCTGCATGAACTAATACTGTTGGTATCATCTGCCGATCAGAATAAGCAAAGTAATTATTATGTTTGAAAAAATCTACATGGGCAAAAACATGGGCTGCAACTGCCTCATTTTCAACGATGTCATTGCTTTCCATCAAAAAAGCCAAAGCCGGATCAGTGTTTACCACAAGCTCATAAATTTTTGATAAGCCGTAATCATACATGGTTTTCATCCTGTAATATTCCTTAACGTGTGTCCAATGAGAAAACCTTCCCGGTAAACCGTATGCACCATATTCATACATCTTGGTAGCTGGTACCAGCTTAAATTCCGTATTAAAAAAATCCAGGCCAGACTGTCTGGCAATAACCTCGATTTCATCAATTGAGCTGAATAACTGCTCCCTTTCTGTCATTTCGGTAACTCTCCTCCTAAAACCCTGTCTTTTTTGAAAAACTCCTTAAGGGCGCCGTAAACTTCATGTTTTTCTTTGATTGTTACTGCAATAAACCTCGGATTTTTAATCTTTTGATATGCTGACATAAGCGTAGTCATAGAATAGCTTCTTCCGCCTTCCTTAATTTCCCCGTAACCGAAGGCGTTGGATTTTGTCAACAATCTTTCAATCAAGTCTACACATTTTTGGTTGTCCACATCCCCCCAATTATCCCCATCAGAAAAGTGGAACGGGTAAATATTCCAGTCATCCACCGGAAATCTTTCATCAACAATTTCATCTGCAAGCTGATAGGCGGAAGAGACCATGGTTCCTCCTGATTCGCCTAAATTGAAAAAGTCGAATTCATTAACTTCTTTGGCTGTAGTATGGTGGGTAATAAAAACAATTTCAACTTCATTGTATTTTGTCCGCAGGAACCTGACCATCCAGAGATAAAAACTTCTGGAGATATATTTTTCAAACTCCCCCATCGAACCGGATACATCCCTCATAGCGATTACTGCAGCCTGGGAAATAGGCTTTTGTTTGGTTTCCCACATTTTATACATCAGATCATCCTCCGTGATTCTCCCAACTTTTGGCTTCCTGTTACCTTTTAGCCCCTTATTTTTTAGATGCCTTACAAGGGTTCTTTTTTTATCAAGGTTCGGCTTTAAACCTTTTTTGCTTAACTCGTCAAACCTGACTTCATCTGTCGGAATTAACTTTCCGCCTTTCGGCAGAAGGAACGGCAGGCCGAGGTCTTCAAAAACCAACTCTGCCAACTCATCCATTGTTATCTCTGCTTCATAATAATCTATCCCGGGTAGATCTCCGGCTTGCTTACCTCTGCCCGGCCCCTGGCCATCACCAGGCTCCCGGCCGATTACGTCGCCTATCTCCGTTCCTCCTCCTCCCTGCCCTATACCCTTATTATTGCGACCATAACGGAAATCCGGCAGATCCAAGCCCTTGATTGGCACCTTAACTATCTGTTTTCCATCGGAAGAGATGATTGACCCATCACTGATAATACCGCCAAGGTTACCTTTGATGGCTTCACGCACTTTCTTTTGATGACGTTGCTGATCCAACGGAGCCTTCCGGTCAAGATCGTAAACTTCGGGCGACGGTTTCATGGCGCAAATTATTTATTTAGTAGTGTACCTGCGTACCTGATGAGTTCTTTGGCACAGGAAGAACAATAACCATTCTCTGTAATTAACCTCTGCTCTGCATCAGTTAACTTTCTAAAATTCGGGCTTGTTTTATCTATCGCTTGGCCTCTTGAAACATCACCGGTAATCATCTTAATAATATCTTTTGAATCATCGAAAAGTTTTTTTTCAATAGCTTCTCTGAGCCTCGCATGCGAATCAAAATTGAACCTTTGGTTTTTCCTACCTAAACTGCTGTTAATAAAGTTAATTTCATCCCTAAAGGCTCTTTTACCGTTTTCAGACACACCAATTTGTTCTTCAATTTGTCTCATCAATCTTTCATTCGGCGCTAACAATTCCTTTGTTAGAGGATCTTTGAGTTTTTCGTTGTTGGAAGCTGCTACAACATTATCCAAGTAATTATCTAATAGGTTTTGGGCTGAATCCT
>CAZFVS010000062.1:0-1603 GCA_964522265.1 uncultured Gammaproteobacteria bacterium
CCCTGATAATTCTGCTGCAGAGAATGATACCACGAATCGATTGACCAGCTTCAGTTGACTTTTAAACTCAAAGAAGCTATTATGTACCTCGTGCTCCCCTGTTTTAGGGGGCTCTTTTTTGAAAGGAATTTAGGTTATGGAAGAAAATATTTTAAAGAAACAAAAACTCGAAATGTGGCAGAAAAAGCTGATTGGGCTTGAGGGAGAGTTTAAGGAGATAATAAAACGCAAAGGTGAAGCCGCCCAGGATGGTGATTTAAGCGAGAATGCAGCCTATAAACAGGCAGTTGAAGAAGCTGAGATCTGCAGGGTTAGAATACATGAGATTAAAAAAATAGTTGCAAATCTAGAACATGGCTGAAACAAAAACCAAAAGAGACGTCCCGCTCAACAGAATAAGGAATATCGGGATTATTGCCCATATTGATGCGGGTAAAACAACTACCACCGAACGCATACTGTTTTATACAGGTAAAACCTATAAGATAGGTGATATTGATGAAGGTACTACCACAACTGACTGGATGGAGCAGGAAAAAGAGCGCGGAATCACCATAGTTTCTGCCGCCATCACTACTTTTTGGACCCCGCAAGATGGTCCGTATAAAGATCAGGAGATAAGGATCAACTTAATTGACACCCCGGGCCATGTTGATTTTACGGTAGAAGTGGAACGCTCGCTTCGTGTTTTAGATGGCGGGGTGATAGTTTTGGATGCTGCATCAGGAGTTCAATCCCAAACAGAAACTGTCTGGAGACAGGCTAATAAATATGGTGTCCCACTGATTGCCTTTGCCAACAAGATGGATGTTGTCGGAGCAGATTTTTTGGGGACAATACAATCTGCCAGAGACCGTTTGGGGGCCAATGTGGTGGCTTATAATCTGCCGATCGGTGCAGAAAATGATTTTAAGGGTGTAGTTGACCTGCTGACAAAAAAAGCATTTATCTGGCAAGGGAATTTAAGTTCATCCGGGACAGGTGAAACCGGGGCAAAATTTATAGAAGACGAAATACCTGCTGATATGGTAAGCCAAGTTGAGGAGTACAGGGAAAAACTGGTAGAGGAGATTTCGGGTAGTGACGATGTACTTATGGAAAAGTATTTGAGTGGAGACAGCATCAGTGTTGATGAACTCAAAGCAGCCTTGAGGAAAGCCGTGATTGCCAACAAAATTGTACCTGTCATGGCGGGTTCCTCACTTAGGAATAAAGGAGTCCAGCCGATGCTTGATGCAGTAGTAGAGTACCTGCCTTCACCTCAGGATCTGCCGGATATTTCAGGCAAGGATTCTGAAACAGGATCTGAGCAGTTCCGGCCGCAGGCGAAAGAAGCGTCCCTGACAGCTTTAGCTTTTAAAATCCAGGTCGATCCTCATGTGGGGCGACTGACTTATGTCCGAGTTTATGCCGGGGTGTTAAAAAGCGGTTCTTATATATACAATTCAACAAAGGATGCCAAAGAACGGGTGGGAAGAGTGCTTTTAATGCATGCCAACGACAGGGAGGAGATTGATGAAGCTTATGCCGGAGAGATAGTAGCTTTAGTCGGGTTGAAAGACACAGTGACAGGAGATACGCTTTGCGAAGAAGGAAATCCAAT
>CAZFVS010000062.1:1613-6291 GCA_964522265.1 uncultured Gammaproteobacteria bacterium
ATCATTGTAGACCGGATGAAAAGGGAGTTTAAAGTTGAAGCAAATATTGGGGAACCGCAGGTAGCATACAAAGAGACTATCCAAAAAGAAGCCAGGGGTGAGGGTAAATATATCCGTCAGACAGGGGGAAGGGGCCAGTATGGCCATTGTCTGCTTAGGATAGAACCGCTTCCCCGGGGTCAGGGAAGAGAGTTTGTTTCCGAGATCGTGGGAGGTTCAATCCCCAGGGAATTTATCCCGGCGATTGAAAAAGGTGTCATTGAAAAAGAGGATACGGGAATTTTGGCTGGATTTCCTGTGACTGATATTAGGGTAATTGTTTATGATGGGTCATACCACGATGTTGACTCGTCAGAAATCGCTTTTAAAATTGCAGGGTCATTGGGGCTTTCTGAGGCTGCAAAAAATGCTGATATGATACTTCTTGAGCCGATTATGAAAGTTGAGGTGACCACACCAGAGGAGTTTATGGGGGATCTGATAGGGGATCTGTCAAGCAAACGGGCACAAATTTTGGGTACAGAAAAACGGGGAAACTCTTCTGTAATTAATGCACTGGCTCCTCTTGCTGAGCTTGGAGGATATATCACAGCAATCAGATCTATGTCGCAAGGGCGTGCTTCAGCCTACATTGAACCTTCCCATTATGAACCGGTTCCAAATAATATCGCTCAAAAAATTGTTGCCTCATCCGGGTTTACAGGAAGGGTTGAACACTAAATTTTGCACTTTTTGCAAGGATCGTTTAAAAATGAGGTTTGGTCTACAGTTGTTCGAGGCCATGCTTGCTGAATTTTAAAACTTTCCCTCTGGTGAACCTAACTGTTTTTAGATTTTTCAACAAACCTTCAATTAATAGAGCTATCTCATGGGTTGGTATTTTTGGAAACTTAAAGACTATCACTTGCAAATTTTTAGTCTGTTGTTTTAAAAAATCTTTATCGAAAGTTAAAATTATTCTCTTTTCTTCCAAAGCAATGCGCATAACAGTTTCATCAGAAGATCCTCTTAAATTTTTTTGTTGAACAGTTTTGATCGAATGACCTAAGAGTCGAACCTTAATTACCAGAGGTTTAGGAAAATCTTCATCTGCGAGAAATCTCATGAGTATAAAGAGCAGTCGGTTCAGACAATTTTGGTCTTTGTCTTTTTTCTGTAACTAAACTTTTGGCATAAGAGATAGCAGCTTGAATCTGCTTTGATGTCAAATGAGGGTAATCTTTTAATATTTCTGGTATGCTCATGCCCGAAGCAATTCTATCTAAAATCAGCTCGATTGAGATTCTAGTACCAGCGATAATTGGTTTCCCCCCCAAAATTTTTGGATCTGTGATGATTTGCAGCTGTTTCACACGATAATTATAGCATAACCCTAACTGGGTAGGATATTGACAAGCAGAGAGAGAGAGAGAGAGTTTAATAGAATTAATGCGTATTTTTGTAAAAATATATGGTGCCTTGCTATTAATTTTGGGAATTTTTGGTATCCTTGTAGGATTTGGTCATATTTATAGATTTTCTACGAATCCTACCTACACCCTATCTGCTACAACTTTGCCTTTGCCACTTATTTTTGCATCCTCAGTATTACATTCTGTAGTTGGTTATGGTTTGATTAAAATAAAGCGATGGGTGATCTATCTTTTATTAGTTGAAATAATATTCACCCTAATTATGTCTTTCATAAATTTTGAATTTTTAATGATTACCTCAATGGCTATTTTAATTTTTATTACAGTTTATTTGTGGATCAAAAAAGATAGTTTTTTCACCTAGTGAAAGCCTCTGAGACCCCCGCCCTCTTTTAGGGCGGGGATGAAAGAGGCAGGGCACAAAACAGGTAGGGTAAAATAGTGTTAGGATGGGATTGGTCAGACAAGCGCATTGTGTAACAGAATTGGTATATCATTTTGTATTTATACCTAAATATCGAAGAAGAAGGTTGGTAGGTAATTTAAAAAACACTTTGTGTGGAATGATTAAGTTTTGTGCCCAGGTAAACGAGTGGAAGGTGTTGGAACTTAATATCCAACCTGATCATGTCCATTTGCTCATGCAAACCAAAAGTGATGATTCACCAGCAAGTATGATGCAACTGATTAAGGGTGGTACATCTAAAAAATTAAGAGAAATGTACCCAGGCTCAGTGGAGAGTATTTGGGCCAAGCATTTCTGGTCAGATGGGTATTATGCTGCAACAGTTGGAACAAAAGATTTAGCAAAGGTTGCAAAATACGTTAGAGAACAGGATAAACATTATGTTAAGGAACCAGGGTTAAGAACCCGCGGACTTTAGTCCGCGGAGTGTTCCGTTTTCCACCTCTAACTATCAGGTTAACACAAAATTGACTTGTTTTATAATGTTTAGTACAATATAGTTATGATTAGTAATACAAATTTATCTAAAGTCTATACTCCTGAACAGGTGGCTGTAATACTACAGCTTAGTAAAAATACTGTTTATGGACTAATCAAAAGAGGAGAGATTATTGCTAAAAAGATTGGTAAAGTCTATCGGATACCAGCACATTCACTTTCGTTTGTTTTTACGGGATTGGATAAAGATCTTTTAAATGCTGAACAAGAGGATTTAAAAAATATTAATAAAATTCAAAAAGAATTAAGTAATGTTAGAGCCAGGTCGTGAAGATTAAGGTTTTTGTAGATTCCGATGTAATAATTTCTTCTTTAATTTCTTCCAAAGGAGCGGCTTATTTTCTTCTGCATGAAGCTAATATAGAATCATATATATCAAATATTTCTGTTGAAGAACTGAAAAAGGTAGCTGAGAGGTTAAGGATTAAAAAATGAATCTTCCACGGGCTGACGCCCGTGGTATCTTCTTGTTGCTCCGCTTCGCGGAGTACTCGCTTCGCTCGTAAAAACTTCATCCACAACCTCAACGGTTGTGGTATTGCGTTTGAACAATAAACTGCATGATTTAATCCAAAATAAACTCAAAGTTGCGCAATTAAAAGATAATATATCCAATATCAAAGGTAAATTTGGAGATTATACATCTGATATAAATGACGCACATATTGTGGTAGGTGCAAAGAAGGCAAGAACTAGATTTTTAATCTCTTATAATCTCAAACACTATAAAATTGAGAAAATAAAACAGGATTTAAATATTATTATTGTAACCCCCGCCAAACTACTCCAATATTTAAGGAGTCTGGAATAATTTGCCAAAAATAGCCTCATCCAGGTTCACAGGCAAAGTTGAACACTAGGCTGGACTTTTTGAAAAAATATCCTATCATATAATGATTGGGAGAGGAAAACATTTATGACAGAGAGGGAACAGACAAAACGCGAAATAGACCACACGGAACGTGTTAGATATCTGATAGCTATGGCAGTTGCTTTAGGTGTAAACAAGAAATCTGCCAGCAAGATTGCCGAAACATTTCTCCGGAGGGTAAAACAATATCAGGACCTAGATTATAAGAAGAAACGTGAAGAGTTGGATCCAATTGAATTGGCAGAAATTGAAAGTATTGGTAGAACGTGTTTGGCTGGGACTGGGAGTCTACAGCAAGACCGCCTCGCATTCACCATTGGGTCACGGGTCTTGAGTCTTTTAAACGAAGATCCAAAGAGCGGGTACTTTCAGTACCTTGATGGTTATATTGATTATTGGACAGATGGTGTTGGTGGTGATAAATTTCGTCAACTGATTGGCAAATAACAAGTATTTTCTCCCAAGGTATCGCACAAAATTTGCACTTTTTGCAACGATCGTTTAAAAAAATGAATATTTCAATATCACACCTCGGATGTATAACAATAAAATAATTGTTGACAAACTGAATACAAGCTCATAGAATCACTGGCATGGATGAGCAAGTGGCAGTGAAGAAAATTTCAAGAGCTAGAAAAACTATCATTGATACCAAACCAGAACCTGTTCCGCAAATAGACTCCATACCCACTATTCAACTTCATTCAAAAAAAGATATTTTCAATACCCTCAGTGAAGAAATAAAAAAACTAAAAGATCAGTTTGATGTTTTGGAAAAAGAAATTGCTGAAACAAGACAAGAATGGATTAAGGAGCAAAAAGTTCATCAACAGGAGATGGAGGAAAGAGAACGTCAAGAGAATCTCGGAAGAAAACATGAGCAAGAGCTGTACCAGTATGAAACAAACTTAGCCCACAAAAAAGCGGAAGATGAATTTAATGACAAAAAAACTAAATGGGATAAAGAGCTTTTTGAGCGTCAAGATGAGCTTGTAAAAGATAAACAGGAATTGGCGGAATTAAGAAGTACAGTAGCAGGTTTTGAACAACAACTGATTAAAGCAGCAGACGGGGCATCCGAAGCGGCTAAAAAAGAGCTAGAATCTAGGTTTGAGAATGAAAAAAGATTATATGAGCAACAGGTAAAATCAGAAAAAGATATATTAAATTTAAAGCTTGGCAATTTAATTTCTGAAAATAATAGACAAACCCAGGAAATAGAGATTTTGAAGAAAGCTTTGGAAGAGGCCACAAGACAGGTGAAGGAGATTGCTGTGAAAGTGATTGAATCAAACAGTGGTGTAGCTAAAACCTCGTCTGCAGAATAATTCCTGATGTTGACAGGACGTACGTAAAAACGTACAATTATTTTAATATGATTACAATTTCTGCAACAAAAGCCAGGGAAAACTTATATGATTTAATTGAAGA
>CAZFVS010000063.1:0-6191 GCA_964522265.1 uncultured Gammaproteobacteria bacterium
ATCTGGCCCATATATTAAAAGACATTTAATTTACCTTAGTGGGGTAATGTCAGATGAATGAAGCAAGAGGCTCCCTAGTACTTCTTCTTTTGGGAGGCTCGAGAGGTGGCAGCTTGTTAATTTCTTCCTCCAGGCCATAAATCATCCTAAGCCTGATGATTTCAGGGTCATCTGTTTCAAAACTGGGGTTTCTTGAAACCATTGCCAGTCTATTTCTGTCGATTTTATTATACATAAACACCACTCTGTTTTCTGTCAGATTTAATAAATCAAGCGCCCATTTCCTTTTTCCCAATTCAGCAAGCGCTCTTGATTTTGCCACCAGTATTTCAGGAGTATCCATTACCAGCATGACATCTACGGGGATAGTCAACCCGTGCTTATTGTAAAACTCAAGAAAATAATCTATTTTATCTTCTGCCTCCGCCAATAAATTATCAATATATTCCTTGAGAGCCTCTGTTCCTTTCAGAAAAGCTTCTGTCAATCTAATACTCTTTTCTGTCTCTTCACCTGTCAGCAATATCCGGAGTTTTGCCGGCTGGCTGATGCTTCTTTCATACGCCCTGAGACCCGCTGGGAACAGATGCTCCTTTTTGACCTGCAAAACTTCTGCTATACTCTTTGCTACCTCCGGAGTTGGAAACCCGCGCATTGTTTCAATATAATTTATTGCCCTGCTTGGTACATGTGCTGCTTCAGCAAGCCCCCTTTGGGTTAATTTATTTGCAACATGATCTCCTTTCCTGGCGATAATCATTGCCCCGTTTGTGCGCCTGTATTCAAAAGTAACTGTTCTTTCCGTAAAATGTTTCGCTCTAAGTTGTGAGAGCTGATCTATTGAGAAGGATGTTTGGGGTTCTAAATATTCTTTTAGTGCCATAAAGTTAAGGGTAATATACCATACAACCCTTGTTTGTCAACTGCCGTATTGACATTAATTTGGGAAAATGGAATAGTGGATCTGCAATCATGCTAAATGGTAGAACGTAAAGCTAAACAGGCTGCTGAAGACTTAATAAGAACTCATCAAGATGGTTCAGACCGTAAAAAACATGATAAACAAGCCCAAAACGACATAACTGAGGAGGATCGTCTCCGCGCTTCACTTGCCCTGGAAGCTCTGTTGCCCCAAAAACCTCAGACTATTAAATCTTTGGATCAGGTACTAGAGATCTATAAAAAAAAGGATGAGTCCAATAAAATTGATGCGTTAAAATATGAAATTAAAAGCGATTCTGTCAAGACATTGTATTTGTCAGAAATTTTTACAGGCAACAACACCTCAGATATCCCCTTCTTAAGAGAGATCATTCAGAGAATTAAAGAGTTTACTCAAGAGTACCAGCCGGATATTGTTGTTGTGTCAGGACTTTTAGAAGGAAACTATAAGTTTAGGGATAAGGATAGGCGTTCCACTCTAGTCCTTTCTTTGGACCAACAATTCGCAGCTGCAAATTTAATATTAAAGGAAATGCAGGGGTTAGGATCCGAAATTGTCTATTCGCTTTCAACAGAAGATAGGGAGATTTGCAGAGATGGGACTATTGAAGCCATGCAGGCACTTCATAATACTGCAAAACCTGTGCTTGATAAGGATAAGGGGTTGGTAACCTACTGGCAAATTGATCAGATTAAAAAAAATCCGGCTTGGGATACACACCTAAAATTCCAAACTAATGTAGTTTTTGAATATTGCTTGCGCTCGGGAAGAAGATTGAGATCAGCAGAAGAAATCGGAAAAATCACAAAAGGCAAAATAATTATGGAAGAGTACCTCATGTTATATGATTTTTTCAATAAATTAGCCAAATCAGAAAAGATACCTGAAGAATACAAGGAAGTCTTGGAAATAGACAATATTCCCCTCACAGATAAAAAATTTAGCACTTTTGAGTTAGTTGATGATATGGATTTAATTGTAAATGCAAATGGCAAAAATTTTACCCAAAAAATTAAACATAACCTTAAATTTGGCACCAAACCGTTAACCCGCAACCCGACTGATGTAGCTGAAGCGATTATCAAACAACAAAGCTCAGAGGGGATTAAACCACCTAATGCGCTGGTAACTTTAAACCAGCATCAGGCATTGGGTATAGGTGATGCGGAAAACACCTGGAGTATATCAGCAGGAAGCTTTTTAAATACCAGTAAGACACTTGATCAAAAAGGCAGTATTGCCTCAGCCGGCCGTGCGCCTTCATGGAGGAATCTCACTACCAGAAAAATCTTAAGCTACCCAACTGCCACAATGCATGAGTTTACAGATGATGGCAGGCATAGAATAACTTTCTACAATAAAAAGCTGCTGGAAAAAGCAGACAGCGCTGATAGAACCACTATTTTAACGATCACTGATTGGCAGACAGGTTCAATGTCGGCAAGGCCTGACTTGCAGGTAAAACTTTTAGATTTGGCTATCTCTGAGATTCTTACCAGTAGGCCGATGTGGATACTTAGTACCGGAGATATTTTTCATGGACAAAATTATCCAGGATTATCTATGGAGAATTTCCGTATTGGGCTCATCAGAATTGAAGACCAGCAAAGATTTGTGGAAAACCTGCTTGAGATGGCTACTGAGCATATATCTGCAGGAAATTTATCAAACATAGTAGGTGTCAGTATTGTCCCCGGGAATCATGAATGGAACTCCTTTTATACAAAAACAGGGGCAATCTTTAACCGTTCGTTGGTGAATTTTTTTAGAAACCTTTTAGGCAGGGTTGATCCGACTGCCAGAGGGAAAGTTCGCGCCAGTGAGTTGATAGATACTCCATACGGTGATGTTGTACCGGCATGGACCTGTCTGGATGAGATAGCAGGTTATGGAGTTTTATCACAACATATGATGCTTGAGAAAGGCGGCAACGGCAGGGGTAAAGTCCCGATATACCATGCACAAAAATTTATCGAAGGTGCCGGAGATTTAGCCAGAAAGATTGATGTGTCGTCCTCCGGCCACTGGCATCACAATCAATATGCCGTATTTGGTAACAAGCTGCATGTTATAAGCCCTTCTGTCGCCGGATTAACCGGTTACGAACTGACACGGGGTTTGCGGCCAACCCCCGGAGGGATTCTGATTCATTTAGGCGGAGGTTTACCACCCCAGGTTGAATTTTTAAGCCTGGATACCCTGATAAACCATAAGATTGAGGAGGGGTATTTCTCGGATAAAAATCTCGCCAAAGAGGGTTTTAGAGATGACAGGCACTTTGATCCCAAAAAACATGGATATTTTCATGAGAAGGGGGCGCTGCAAAAAGCCTTATGGCATATGGCTATGGAGATGAATAGGGATATCCACTCGCATCTTTAATTCACTTGAGAAACTTTACAAACAGTTCCTTGCTGTTTAACGTTGGTACCTCGATGGGTTTTTCTGTTTTCCCTATCTTGGGTGCAAATTTGCTCATATCAATGGGTTTGTCCCCTGTGTGCTCTTTGGTGTAGCGCTCCCTTGAGGCTCTGATTGCTTTTTCCCTGTTCTGGGTTTTAGATTGGGGGAGGGGTAGGGATTGGGCGAAAAAAGGGGTGGAAGTGAGTCCGTTTATGGACATCTTCAAAAGCAACTGATAGTTTCCCAAACTCAATAAATCCTCTTCTTTAAACCGCTCCCCAAATTCCCTTGCCATAATCGGGGTATCCTCAGCCCCGATAATAAAGGACATAATAGTACCTGCATTGCCGAAAATGGCAGAGCGTACCAACGGGTCAATCTGGGCGGTGTATTGGTTTGCCAGTATCAAATTCAGATGATATTTCCTGGCCTCAGATAGGATTTTGATAAATGAGGTGGTAGCAAAGTTTTGGAACTCATCAACGTAAAGATAAAAGTCACGTCTTTCGGCTTCAGGCGTGTTAACCCGGTTCATGGCTGCAAGCTGCAGTTTAGTAATAATCATTGCCCCCAAAAGAGCGCTGTTATCTTCGCCGATTCTTCCCTGGGACAGGTTTAAAATTGCTATTTTACCGCTGTTCATAATATCCTCCAGGTTAACCGTTGATTTAGGAAAGCCGACAATATTGCGGATGACCTTGGATGATAAAAACTGCCCCACTTTATTCAAAATAGGGGAGATTGATTCTTCCCTAAGCTTGTCAGGCATTTTTTCGAATTCATTGGTCCAGTAGTTGACTAAAACCGGGTCCTGCAGCTCCGGGACTATTTTCTTCCTGAACTTCTGGTTGGTTAGGACTTCGGGAACCATCATCAGAGTTGAATTGGGGATCGCAACCAGAGTGAGGATGACATTGCGCAAAATATATTCAAGCCTGGGACCCCATGAATCCCCGTACAACTTGTAAAAAATAGAAACAATGCCCGAGGCGATCAGCTCTTTTTGGGCGGGGTTTGTCACCTCAAGCGGGTTTAAATGAAAAGGTCTGTCAATATCAGCCGGATTTAAATAAACTATATCGTTAACCCGGTAAGAAGGTATATAATCAAGCAAGACTTCTGACAAGTCACCATGAGGGTCAATTACTGCCAGCCCCTCATTATTTCTGATATCGTTTATGGCTAAGTTGGCGATTAGCGTAGATTTTCCGGTCCCGGTTTTCCCGATAATATACATATGTTTTCTCCTATCTATCTGGTATACCCCAAATATCGAGGATTTATTTTTAAATTCGGTCCTGGCAAAAAAATTGATGCCTCTTTTTTCCTCATCTGATAATTCATAGGCAACCGGCAGGTTTTCCGGAGGATCGGAGAGAATAGTTTTTGACCATGACAGGTTGGGGATCGTTGAGAGTGTTTTGGAAGGGAAGTGGTACATAGTGGCAATCTCCAGGACATTTAATATCTGGTTTTTGGACAGGTAATCCGTATTTCTTTCTAAAATCGCCCTGAGGAATTTTTTGCGTTGCCAAAAAAAAGGCCTACCAGCGACAAACTGTTTCCCGTCACATCGTTACAACTGATGAAGGTCGCAGCGATCAGCTCAATTAAAGTGCTGTTGCGTCCTCTGGTAAGGATTCTGATAGCCACTTTAAAGCCGGGATACGATACCTTATCCGAGATCTGTTTGGAGTAGGTGCTGATCATGAACGGGTCAGCCGGTGTCAAGGCACCTTCCTCTTTGGCTCCTTTCTGCTCCATCATGCGTTGGCCTTTTGCCTGCCATTTAGGGCTTGTTGGGACCAGTAAAAACTGGACCAGAGCAACATCGTCTTTACTGAGCCTGGTTAACATTCCCACCAGAGAAGAAAGCGGGTCCACATCCTTAAAATCTCTAAAACTCTTCAGAGGGTATAAAAAATTGTGCTGCAGCTTAACCTGTCCTGTTTGGATATCTGACTGGTCTGCAGAAAGGTTGGTAAAAGGGTTATCTTTTATCTCAGTGACCAGCGCTTTGGGGTATTGGGATAGAAGCTGACTTTCAATATAGCTTTGGTAGCCGGGCGGAGCCACTAAATAGAAATGTATTGTTGAATCAAAAGCAGCTATCTCAAGACTGATTGGGGTATCATTTTTCAGGCTTGAGAAGGATGCTAAAAACTGCATCATAGCTTCTGGTGTTTCTTCTCCTGTACGTGGTGTTTTGATTTCAAGAGTAACTTTTTGGTCCATAGGGCAATTATCTATATTTTAACATTTATATTGGAAAAGAGGAAATTTCAGGAGAAAAGTTTTCTCAAAGCTTTTTTTAATTTGATAAATTTATTTTCCTTGGAAGAATAATATGCTTCATAATCAAATACCTCGCTCGTAGAAGCTTGATTCCAGGATATGCCGTAGGCTTTGAGGATTGGATCTTTCCCTATTCCATCGCCGTGTATTGTCAGCACCCTGATGCCATTAACAAATCCAACCACCAGATCATCCTCTGCTTTATACAGATCAGGGTTTAGAATCAGTTCATCAAAATGTTGCCTGCGATAAAACAACGCATTTGTGAGTCTATTGGGAGTTAGGTGGACAGCAAATCCTATCAACCGATCTTTTTCCAAAATAGCCATAATGCAATACTATAGTATAGCATTGGGAGGTTTGCTGTCAACTGTGCCTTAAGAAATTAGTTAGTTTTTCCCAGTGTCATTCCCGCGAAAGCGGGAATCCATCCTAAAAAGATGGATCCCGGATCAAGTCTGGGATGACAAAGAAGTAATTCTGGGAAACTCTGAATGAGTTTGGTGCAAAACTCCTGGTAGGTTGATTTGACAAGTTAAAAGGCAACTGA
>CAZFVS010000064.1:0-6171 GCA_964522265.1 uncultured Gammaproteobacteria bacterium
GCTGACAGGTTAGATTGTCCCATCCTTTAATTCCTTAGAATGCAATGACCCTGATTATATTGATATCTATTTACTTTGAGAATTTAAAAGTGGCGAGTATTTTATTGAAATCCTTTTGATAAGAAACATTTAGTTCAACTGTAGAATCAAAACCTGTATTAAATGATATTCTCAAAATATAATCTGGCATTTCCAGATAAATATCTCTTTTCCCATTACTGGGGGAAGTAAAAATTATTTCTTTGCCCTCTCTTTTATCTATCACAACTGTTTTTGTCTGTACATTATCACCATAATAACTAAAATCCATATCAGATAGTTTTTTATTAGAGATAGCAATAAAAGAGATGTCTACGCCTTTGCGCAGAACATCACCACCAGCTTGCCCCCCACCTATAATACGCTCTATGTCTTTTCCTAAAGAGACGCTTTCAATAGTAGTTTTCGATCCAAGGGTTTCTTTTAACTCATATCCATTAGGATATTTAATTTCATAACCTCTTTGATTATTTGTATATGTTTTCCAATTTCCGGAAGGAACTGGATTTGACTGATTTGCAGTTTCATTATCTTTTGCAGATGAAGGCTGAGCGCTTGAAGCCGCATTAGGCTCGTTAAATTCTTGTGTTATTTTGTAAGTTTTATTGACTGTATAAATTAATCCTCCTATATAAATTACTACTGCAAGAAGAATTACTATGGATATCCCAAAAATTAAAACTAATGCTGAAAATCCTGCCTGCCTGTCTGCCGACAGGCAAGACCGGCAGGCATGGCCTTTTTGTTTACACTGAGCGAAGTCGAAGTGCATAAATTTAGCATAGCATATATAATAGTTCCATGAAACAACTTCACTCTGTTGTTTGGAAGGAAGATAAATGGTTTGTGGCTAAAGCTCTTGAAGTAGAGGTGACAAGTCAAGGTAAAACTGAACAACAAGCTTTAAAAAATCTAAAAGAGGCTTTAGAATTATATTTTGAGAATCAATCTCAAATTGATCTTGCTTTAGTAATTAAACCTAAACTTCAGGATCTATCCATCCAGATCCATGCCTAAACTATATTCTGCCAGAGTAATTTTAGCCGCCTTACAAAAAGCAGGTTTCTCAACCGTTAGCCAAAAAGGAAGCCACATAAAACTCCAAAAGAAAGCTGGAAATAAAACTTTTATTGTTATTGTCCCAAATCACAAAGAAATTGCCATTGGAACAGTTTATTAGATGATGCCCGCACCGCCGGTTGGCAAGCACACTTCGTCGATATCTATTTATTATAATTTCTTTGCTTGCCAATCCTGAGCTTGTCGAAGGGCTGGAGCGCCAGGTATGTAGATATATATTTACTTTAAGAATTTAAAAGTAGAGAGGATTTTATTGTAAATCTCATGATATTTTTCTTGATCTTTAACTGGATAGCCAGCGCTGTAAGGACTAAAACCAACTGAAATATAACTGTTATTAGTTTTTTCAAAGAAAACTACCTCAGAACCCAGTGGAGCAGGTTCAGAGTCAGTTCTGTAAACCCTCACGCCATTTATCATCTCAGTCTTGTATTTATAACCAGATTTATCTAAATAGCTCTTCACACCTTTGTTACCTTTATTAATATATAAATGAAACTCATGAGACTCTTGGCCAATATATAATTTTTTCCCAGAATTTATATAAATAGTACAATCCTTATCTTCAACACAGTCAATTAACTCCCAATTCAAAGGATACTTAAGAGAATACCCACCTTTATTTTTATAATCACTCCACCCTGCAGTTTCATCTGCTGTAGATGCCTCGGGTTCTGGGGAAGTTTGATCAGAGGTAAAAACCGGAAGAGGTGGGGCAGATACAGGGAATTTCGGTTTACTCAAGATAATATATCCGGCAACTCCTCCAGCAATGAAGATCAAAGCCAAAATAACAGCCACAACTGGCGCAAACCCTGCCTGCCAGCAGGCATGGCCTTTTTGTTTACACTGAGCGAAGTCGAAGTTCATAAATTAATAATAACAGATATTTATATAAATATTTCTGGTTACAAAGTTAAGCTATAGCATAATATTGTAACCTGACACTCAGCTTAAGTAGTGCAGAAGAGTTATTTAATCTTATGGGAAACAGAAACGATGGGTTGGGAGACAGACCAGAGTTCTCTCTGGATTTTTTTTGGGATGGCTTTGCCTAAATCTTTTAAGAATTTACTGGCATTAAAAATTTCAAGTATAACTGGCTCTCCATCCTTTGCAACCTCTACAATACCAAAGTTTGTCTCGTAAGAATCATCTATTTTTTTATCACTTAGTTGAATCATTAAAATATCAACATCTTCGCTATAACTAATTTTTTGTGGTGCTTTCATATTTAATCTATACAGATAGGAGGAGTTGGTTGACCGTTTTCAAAAAAGGTGAGGCATCCATAGATTAACTCATATTCACTGCATTGTCCTATGTTTCCTTGTCCCGTTTTACTAATACATTTGCCCTGACATTGGTCAGAATCTGTACACTGCTTACCACCATCCAAAGTTTTTGGGTTGCATATAAGTTCCTCTAACATACCGCGAGGACCCCACTTACCTCCTATTTCTTTACATTGTTGTTCAGTTAATCTGTTTTTATTATTTAAAAATTTAAATGCAGAAACAAAAGTTTCAAAATCTTTTGGATCTATTGGTTTACCATACATATGTTTTATCCAAGTGATATGATAAATTTTTTTATCTTTTGGAATAAAAATATCGTCTTGATTAAACTGTCCTGGAATCTCTGTAGTCCTTTGGGCTTTTATCCCATCAATATTAATATCGCTAAGCTTGATCCAAGCCATATTTTTAATTTTCGTCAAGTATTGCTTGGTTGATAAATCTTCTGGGTTGTCTATAACTGAGATATAAACCAGATCTGCTGATTCGCAATTAAAAGGACTGACGCCGCTTGGGCAAGGCTTAACTTTTGGAGATACCACAATCCATGGTTTATCATACCCTTCCCTTTCTTCTTCACCCACCTCCCAATCTAAAGGGTGTTTAAAAGTAAATCCTAAATCCTGATTTTTATAAGTTTGCCAATTGTTTTTCTCGTCTTCTCTGCCGGAAATACTAGCAGGTGAGGGTTTCGGTATAATAACTTTAGAACTCTGAAATCTAATTTGGAATAAATAAAATCCTCCACCCACCAAACCTACCAGAATTATCAAACTTATTATTAAAATAATCGGCGCAAACCCTGCCTGCCGACTGGCATGGCCTTTTTGCATCATTTGAGGAGTTTGAAACTTGCAAGGATTTGTTCACCAATACTGCTTTCATTTGAATCAGTAAACGTCTTAAACAGGAATATTTTTTCTTCTCTTCCAAGCAACACTATTTTAGGTTTTCCCGGTTGATAATAAATCACTGCTGATTTGGCCAGTTGTCCACTGACTGTGGCTACATCATTAGGAAAAACATGCACATTGGTTGCGGCATCAAAATCACCCCATAAAAAAGGATAGTACCAATAGCGTTTATACCAACCCTGCTCATCTAAACCGTTCAGATTTTCAAAAACCCAAACAGAAAATGGAGCTGTATTAAAATTATTATCTTTGCCTAAAACTGCTACTGCCTCCAAAACCTTACCTGGTTCATACCCCACATAACTTGAGAAGTTTTTCCTGAAGTTTCCATTCCCTCTTGTATCAAAATCCGCCTCATTATCTTCTTTGACCTCCAGCTCTTTTGGATACCTGAATTCAAATTCTGAATTTTTATCTGTATAAGTTTTTAGCATATCTATAGCAGCAGACGGACTGGGTTTTGGACTGTTGAAGATTTTTGAGAGGCCAACCGAGGGAGAATCTACCGAGCCTGGAGTCAGGTTCCTGTAAATTACCATTCCTGAGATAACCAAAACTGCAGCAATCAGCAAAATAATGAGGAGAGCAGAACCTCTTTGTTTGCACTGAGCGGACTTGTGGTGAGCGGAGTCGAACCAACCGAAGTGCATAAATTCATAATACCATAAAGTTACGAACCTTGACCAAAGCGGATTTTAGAGATCAGTTCTTCAATTTGAGTGGAAAAATCATCCCTGCTTGATGCAGGAGAGTTATCTGAAGAAACTCTGTGGGTGATATCCAGCGGCGGTTTCAAAATACACCAATGGTATTTGGTGTAACCTGCGATAGAAGCTTTGGAGCGGATTACTTGAATATCCCCAAGATTGACAGTTTCTGTAGAATCCTTCAGACAGGTTGTCACATCCGTTAAAATGGTCATGGGTTTTTGTGCCACTTCACACTTCACGCTTTTTATGTCTGTACTGTTTGTGGGATCAAGCTCAAAATTTAGAGAATTACCGCATGTTAAAAGGCCCCATTTCTCGGGATAAAAAATTTGGAACCCTGCTCCCCGGTATGTTTTAGTACCTGGCATCTTACCATTAGTCTGTAAGGAGGGGGAAGGCGCCAAAGAAGATTTGGCCACAGCAGTAGCCGAGGGTTTTGCCGTGTTTGATTGGTTGCCTGTTTTTCTATTCTGAAACCCTTTGACAAAATAAAATATAGTCCCGGAAATAATAGCCAAAAGGATCAGCAATACTGACCCTGTAATCAGTAAAACCTTTGCTCTCTCATCCATGATCTGTAATTTTAGCACAAATTGGGTTAAAATTACAGCATGGATTTAAGGAAGATTCTTGACAGCGAAAGGAATGAATACAATCAATTGGTAACCCATGTCATACAAAGCTTTGAATGGGGAGAGTTTAGAAAAAGCTTAGGGCTTCCGCTGCTTAGATATGGCCTCTATAAGAACGGCAAATTAACCAAAGCCTTTCAACTAACCCTTCACAAAATCCCATTCTTCAATCAGTACGTAGGCTATCTACCCAAAGGCCCTCTCCCCGATAAAGAACTTGCCCAAGCCTTAGAACAAATTCAACATTATGTTTTTACGTCTGAAGGGAAAAAGCTTTGCTTCATTAAACTTGAGCCGAATATTGAAGTTACCACATCTTTATTTTCGGTACATCCTAAATTTTTGCCATCTCCAAAACCTCTTTTCACCAAGTACAACTTCCTGATCGATTTAAAACAATCCGAGAAAAAGCTTTTAGAAAATATGCATCCAAAAACCAGATATAATATAAAATTGGCGCAAAAAAAAGGCGTGGTAGTTGAAGAAAGGACTGATGATAAAGCCTTTAAAGTTTACCTGAAACTCTATTTTGATACCACCAAAAGACAACATTTTTTAGGGCATGATGAAAATTACCATTATCAGGTCTGGCGAAATTTGAGAGATGCCGGTATGGCCAGGCTGCTGATTGGATATTATAAAAAGAGCCCGTTATCTGCATGGATGCTGATTAATTTTAAAGATACCATTTATTATCCGTATGGCGGTTCTGCAACCAAACACAAAGAGGTTATGGCTTCAAACTTAGTGGCATGGGAAGCAATTAGGTTGGGAAAAAGGTTAGGATGTAAAAAGTTCGATATGTGGGGCGCTGCTAACTCTTCCAATCCTAACATCAATGATCAGTATTTTGGTTTCCATACTTTTAAAAAGGGGTACGGAGGAAAATTAGTAGAATATATCGGCACATACGATCTGATTTTCAATAACCCCTTGTATTTTATATTTACAACAATAGACAGGCTAACATCACTAAAAGTATTCCTCTTGAGATTGCTTAGATAATGGACCTTTTACTTGTTTCAACCATTTCAACAGTCGCTATCTGCTTACTCGGTCTTTCCTGGTTTGCCGGATCTGATGCCCCATTTGTGGCAACTAAATTGGATAACATTAAAGATGTTCTAAGATCAGCCGGATGCGGAAAAAACAGGGTGTTTTATGAGTTAGGCTCCGGGGATGGCAGGGTTGTGATCGAGGCCGCAAAGCTGGGCGCACAGGCAAATGGCGTAGAACAATCCTGGATCAGAGTGTTGTATTCAAGGTTTAAAGCTTGGCAGTTAGGCTTAGAAGATGCACATTTCTATCATGGCAATATTTTTGATAAAAACTACTTTCCTGCAGACATCATCTATATCTATCTTCTTTCAAAAGCAGTCCAGAGATTGGAGCAAAAACTAAAAAAAGAGCTGAAAAAAAATTCCGTAGTTATCACTCAAACTTATCATTTTAAAAACTGGAAACCATATAAAAAAATAGGTAATTTTTGGTTTTACCA
>CAZFVS010000065.1:0-6072 GCA_964522265.1 uncultured Gammaproteobacteria bacterium
AAAGAGGGCGGGGGTCTCAGAGGCTTTCACTAGAAAATGATGGGTATTCGCCCAAAACTATCCATCCCCAAAGAAGATATTTTGCATCCGTTATATCAGGTAAAGATAGATTTTTTGGGGCAATTGATTTAATGGCTGATTACCACCCGTTATATGCCTTAAGTGATGCTGTCAGACAGGCCAGAAGAGCTAATAACCCTTATATAGATTATGCAATAATTTTACAAAGTGAGGCCGCCCAAAAAGTACCCTGGGTTATGTACAAAGACAGGCAACATTTATATGAACTGAACTTACAACAAGAACTCTTGCTTGGTAAAAAATTTGACCCTAAAGTTTACCTGGTTTCGCAAAAAAAGCAGGGGGATATCGGAAGTCTCTGGCAAACAACCGTTAAAGAGTGGCTACCGTATCCATTCAGTGCAAGAAATTTCGGCGATGAGTTTTTGAAAAGATTAACCGGGTATTACAAAAGCAAAATCACCAGCAGATAAGATTGAAAAAGTTATGTTATAATTCCTTTATGTTAAAGCGCACAGAAAAAGTTTCCGAATACGAGTTGCCTATTAAAATAGTCCCTCAAAAAGACGGAGGCTTTGTTGTTACATCATCTTCATGGACTGACTGTTATGCACAAGGGGATACAGTGGATGAGGTAATACTTGAAATTACTGCAATTGCTCAATCATTAATTGAATTATATAAGGAAGAAGGGCTAAAAATCCCTCTTAAATTAGCGACCGAGAAGCAGTTTGATAATCCAGATCTTTCTCTACCAATTCTAGTGGCAGCATGAATCCTCTCCCGTATAGAGAAGTTATCAAAAAGGCCCGTAAAATGGGTTTTGTATTCCGCAGAAACACAGGAGGAACCCATGAAATCTGGTGGAATGAAGCCAAAAAGCAAACATGTGTTATACCTCACCACCATGAAATTAAACCGGGAACTTTAAAAAGTATCTTGAGACAAATGGGACTAACTGAAGCAGAATTTAAAAAATTATAATCTTACTGATATCCCTTTGCCTGGAGGTTAAAAAGCGCAGCGTATTGGCCGTTTAACTTCATAAGCTCTTTATGAGACCCTGATTCAACTATCTTGCCGTTACCTATTACATAGATCTTGTCCGCATTCCGCACAGTTGAAAACCTGTGTGAAATAATAATAACCGTCTTAGCGCGCAAGCGCGAGCTACGCTCATCCTTTGATAAACGTTCCACCCTATTAAATACCTCAGATTCTGCCTTGGCATCAAGCGCTGCAGTGGGCTCATCCAAAATTAAAACAGGGGCATTTCTGAAAAAAGCCCTGGCCAGGGCAATCTTTTGCCACTGCCCGCCTGATAATTCCAACCCGCCCTCAAAAGTCCTGCCCAGCATCTGATCATAATTTTTTTCCAGATCTTCAATCATTGATTTTGCCCCGGCATTTTTTGCCGCATCTCTGATATCCTTCATATTATTGTCCCCCCAGACTTTCCCGAAGAAGATATTTTCTCTGATTGTATATTCATACCTGCTGTAGTCCTGGAACAATACGCCCAAGGTTCTCCACCATGATTCAAGCTCCAAATCCTTAAGGCTGATGCCATCTACCAAAATCTCACCTGACGACGTGTCATAAAACCTGGTTAAAAGCTTAACCAGTGTGGTTTTGCCTGCGCCGTTTTCACCAACAAGCGCAATTTTCTCACCGGGATTAATAGTCAAAGAGAAGTTATCAAAAACTTTTTTCTCAGTTACCGGGTAAGTAAAGCTGATATTTTTAAACTCTATCATGGGTGTTTTATTAAAGTCCCTTTTGGTCGGATTTTCTTTTTCCTCGATTAGTGGCTTCTTATCTAAAACCTCAAACATTGATGAGACATAAAGGCTTACTTCAAACATATTGACCAGGTTCCTGAAGAACCCGGCCACTCCGTTTTGGAAATTGGAAACAGCTGTTGTAAAATAGCTGATGTCACCGACAGTGATCCTTTTGGCTATTGACTCCAATATAATAAAAACCAGAATACCCACAAATACAATCCCGCCGAAAAGGTCAAACAGCATATTGAGAAAAAGATATTTTGTGGCAAGGGCCTTATTTTTTTTATAAAAGTTTTCATGCAACCCCCTCATCTCATTCAAAAACCAAATTGGCAGCCTGAAAATTTTCATATCCGAAATTGCATTGCGGTCCTGCATAAGATCTGAAAGATACCAAAACTTTTTTCTGTTGGGGGAGTTTTCATCCCAAAGCACCCATGAAAGTTCTGATTGTTTGGTCCTGTTGATAAACTCAGGTATTGCAATAACTAAAATCACCAGTATTAAAACAGGGGACAAGGTAAACAGAATTATCATAGATGCTGCCATCTGGACAAATCCTTGAAATACAAAAAATATGTGCTGGATCATATTAAGGGGCCTCCAGGCATAAGAATCCCTGACTTTCTCCAGGGTGTTTTTAAATTCACTGTCATCAAAATAGGCCAGATCAAGGCTGGAGACTTTCAGCAGAACCTTCTGATATAAGGCTATGGGGATTTTGGTATTAATCAGCCTCAGAATATAATCCTGAGTGGAGAAAGCGATACTTTGCAGGGTATAAAGAAAAACAGATACCAAAACCAGAATTGTTACTTCCTGGTAGTTTGGGACTTGACCCTGGATAACCTGGACAATCTGGTCAATGATCAGCTTAAAATTATATGCTATGGCAAACGGTATCAGGGCAGGCAGAGTAACAGCTATACCGTAAAAAATAAAAAGCCACTTATCTATAGACCAAAAAAGTTTCACCAGCCTTCCCGAAGTAATGATGGTACTTTTCAGTTTGGTAAATTTTTCTAAATATTTGGTTTTTAACATATTTTAATCCTAGCATAAAGGTTAAAAGATTGGGTATAATAATTACGGATCTACTCCTACTTATGACAAATGATGAAAAGTACAAACTTATAACCAGGAATTTGGAAGAAGTTTTAACTGAAGAAGAGTTAAGAAAACTTATTGCTTCAGGAAAACCTCTGAAACATTATATCGGCCTGGAGATTTCAGGAAAAGCTCATGTGGGATGGGTTTTTATGATGCTTAAAATTAAAGACCTGCAGGATGCAGGCGTTGAAACAAACATACTTTTGGCAGATTGGCATACTTGGATTAATAAAAAGCTTGATGGGACACTGGAAACTGCCAAAAGACTCGCTAGGGATTATTTTGAAGAGGCACTAAAGGCAATTGCTATCTGCGTTGGAGCTGACCCAAAAAATTTAAATTTTGTTTTAGGGAGTGAGCTTTATGAAAAGTTGGGTAGTGATTATTGGGCAAAAGTCATAAAAGTTGCAAAAGCCACTACATTTGCAAGAATGATGCGCTCTACAACAATAATGGGGCGCAAGGAATCTGAAATCTCAGACACAGCTATGCTAATTTATCCTGCCATGCAGTCTGCAGATATTTTTGCATTAAGGGTAAATATCGCCCACTCAGGAACGGACCAAAGAAATGTCCATGTTGTGGCAAGAGAAGCAGCAGGGGAATTAGGAGAACAAAAACCTGTAGCAATCCACCACCATCTTTTACAAGGCTTGCTGCAACCTATCCTAATTACTGATGTGAATGGTAAACAGGTATTAGATACTGAGGCTGCAAAAATGAGCAAGTCTAAACCAGACAGTGCAATTTTTATCACAGATGCACCCGAGACTATTAAAAGAAAAATAAATTCCGCTTATGCTCCAGAAGGAGTTGCTGAATTTAATCCAATTCTGGACTGGGTTAAATGGCTGATATTCTACAACCCCACAACTTTCATAGTAAAACGCGACCAAAAATGGGGAGGAAACCTATCATATTCATCTTATGAAGACCTGGAAAAAGATTATGTTGCCAAGAATTTGCACCCCCAGGATTTAAAAGAAGCTGTTGCACAGTGGCTCATACAAAAACTGGAACCGGCAAGAAAATATTTTGAAGACCCCAAAAGGAAAGCTGCCTTGGAGGAGATAACAACCCAAAAGCGTTAATCAGATCTTGGTTGCCTGAAACTAAACAAAATCCCAGCTGTAAGTAAGCTGCCCATCATAAACCCTAATAAAAATGGGTGTTTTTTTGAAAAATCGTTTGATACATCACCGATTTTTTGGAATTGGGCGTGTGTTTTGATAATAGATTCCGCTTTCTGTATCGCCCAGAATCCTTCAGCATCTTGTTCCAACATGTGGTAATATTATCTTAGATATAATCTCATTTTTCAATAGTCAATATGGATACTTTTATTAAAAAATACCGGATACTGTGGATCATATTAACCGCTATCGGTACGATCGCCATAATTTTATTCTCATTGGCACCGCTGTTCTATTGACTACATCGCGATTAGTAGATGCTTGCTGGTGTTGATATAATGTCTCCATGTTAAATACCTCTTTAAAGGCTTTGCCTGGAATTGGCCCTTCTTTGTTGTGGAAACTGAAAAACTTAAATCTGAACACAGTTGAAGATTTAATAAACCATTTTCCCTTCAGATATGATGATTTCTCCACAACTTCAAGCATTTCAGAGGCAAAAATTGGGGAGAAAGTGACACTAACCGGTGAGATCTGGTCAATAAAAAATATCTATACCAGATCAGGAAAAATTCTTACTCAGGCGGTTTTCAACGATGGAACTTCACCGATAACACTAACTTGGTTCAATCAATCATGGCTTCAAAAACAGATCCAAACAGGCGACAAACTACAGATTGCCGGAAAAATCAATAAATATAAAAATAAACTGTCAATAATGATGCCTGTTTGGGAAAAAATCTCCAGGGAGCAGAAAATCGCCGCTTTAAACCCCAAAAACCTGCACACAGGAAGACTCGTTCCTGTATATCCTGAAACAATGGGGCTTACCTCAAAATGGATAAGAGCCAAAATCCTTTTGCTCCTCAAAGAAAATCTGAAAAATATTACTGACCCTCTTCCTGATTCTATCAGAGGAGACATGCTAAGCCTTTCTAAAGCCCTGAAGCTCATACATTTTCCAAATTCCTGGGAGGATACGCAAAAAGCCCGTGAGAGATTAAGTTTTGATGAACTATTTTTTATTCAACTTGCAACTATTAAAACAAAACTAGACTGGCAAAAAAAACCTTCTGTAAAATCATTTAAAATATATAAGAAAAAACTCAACGAATTTATAATCAAGCTTCCCTTTAAGTTAACAAAAGCACAATTAAAGGTGACAGGGGAAATCATTGAGGACCTGGAAAAAAGCACACCTATGAACAGATTGGTGCAGGGGGAAGTTGGTTCAGGTAAAACAGTGGTTGCAGCGATAGTCGCTTATCTGGCGCATCTGAATGGCTTTAAAACCCTCTATATGGCGCCGACAGAGATTTTAGCATTTCAGCACCATACAACATTATCCAAACTATTGTCGCCTTTCAATGTAAATGTGGGAATCTATACCGGAAGCAGAAAATTCACTAAAAGTCAGGTATTAAGCAAAAAACAGGAAAGTAGCCATAATACAAAATACATGATACATAATACTGACCCTGACATCATAGTCGGCACCCATGCCTTACTCTCGTCTAAGTTAATCACAGATAACGCGGGACTGGTGATAGTTGATGAACAACAGCGTTTTGGAGTCGAACAGAGATCCCTGTTAAGAAGCAAGGCAGAGGTACCGCATTTCTTAACAATGACAGCCACTCCAATCCCAAGAACTGTTGCCTTAACTTTTTATGGAGATTTGGATCTGTCAATTATCAATGAATTGCCAAAAGGGAGGAAAAAAGTCAGAACTTTTGTTGTACCGGGCAAAAAAAGAACAGATGCATATAAATTTATCTCTAAGAAGGTTCGTGAAGGTGACCAGATCTATATTATCACGCCTTTGATCGAAGAATCAGAATCACTAGCATCAGTTAAAGCTGCAACTGTTGAATTTGAAAGATTAAAAAAAGACATATTTCCTAAACTAAAACTGGGATTGCTGCATGGACGGCTTAAATCACAGGAAAAGGAGATTGTCATCAATCTTTTCAAAGATAAAAAAATTGATATTTTAGTTTCAACTTCTGTTGTAGAGGTCG
>CAZFVS010000066.1:0-6061 GCA_964522265.1 uncultured Gammaproteobacteria bacterium
TGATTAGAAAGTCAAATAATAAATACCTCCGTGGACCGGACGGGAGTCGAACCCGCATTTTCTACTTGAGGGGTAGTTGGTCTGCCGTTAACCTACCGGCTCAATTCACGGAGGCTGGTGGATTATTACAAAGTTTGGATTTGAAAGTCAAAACGAAAGAAAAGATTAGGAGCGAGCATGAGTAACCAAATGATTAATCAAAAAGCATGCTTAAATCCTAAACTATTTGATAAGGATATTGAGCAGGTGCCTTCCAGGATGGGGTTTGGGGAGGGGCTGGTTTTGGCAGGGGAGGAGAACCCTAATGTTGTTGGTCTTTGTGCGGATCTGACAGGTTCTACCAAGATGGACGCCTTTGCCAAAAAATTCCCTGAAAGATTTGTGCAGATCGGCGTGGCGGAACAAAATTTAGCAACTGTAGCTTCAGGTATGTCAGCAGCAGGCAAAATCCCCTTTATATCCTCTTATGCCATGTTTTCCCCTGGACGAAACTGGGAGCAGATCCGCACAACTGTCTGTTACAACAACCAGCCTGTAAAAATTATCGGTTCACATGCCGGAATTTCAGTGGGGCCTGACGGTGCAACTCACCAGGCCCTGGAGGATATGGCAATTACCAGGGTAATTCCTAATATGGTAGTGATTGCGCCATGTGACACCATTGAAGCCAGGAAAGCTACACAAGCTGTGGCACGCACCAAAGAGCCTTCTTACATCAGGTTGTCCCGCGAAAAAGTTCCGGTTGTGACAACCCAGCAGACCCCATTTGAGATTGGTAAAGCCCAGGTTTTTTATGAAGGTAAAGACGTTACAGTCATTGGATGCGGGCAGATGGTTTACCGCGCGCTTTTGGCGGCTAAAAAACTTGCCGAACCTGAGAAAGGTAAAATAAGTGTTCGAGTAATAAATTGCCACACAATTAAGCCTTTGGAAAAGAAAACCATCGTGCAAGCTGTGGAAGAAACCGGGGCAATAGTCACTGTTGAAGAGCATCAGGCTGCTGGGGGGTTGGGGTCGGCTGTGGCGGAACTTGTTTCCCAAAATTACCCTGTACCTATAAAAATTGTAGGAATTGAAGACCATTTTGGAGAATCAGGTGAACCTGATGAACTGTTGGAAAAATTCGGGCTGACGGTGGAAGCGATCATTAAAGCAGTTACACACGTTCTTCGGTTAAAAAATAAGTAACTAATCAGGAACTCCGCGTTTTTTGCCTTTCTCCACTAAAAACAGAAGATGATCCAGATCCAATTTGTGCCTGAAATTTTCCTCCAATATCTCATCAAGGCTTTGGTATGTAGGGGTTTCGTCTACCCGCACCCAAACAGCCTGTTTGTCGGGGTCAACAAAAACGATTTTTCGCTCACTCTCTGGCATAAATGTTTTATAGCCTATGCGGTAAATGGTTGTCAATAGCGGAATATTGACTTTTGGTATATAATGTTTATATCCCCCCATAGGGGATATAATCTAGTTTATGAATGAAAAAAAGTTGATTATTGGGTTTATTGCAGCAACAATCCTTCTTTTGGGCGGAAGTGTGGTGTTTGTGAGCAGTTCATCGGCTCCTAAAGCTATTCAAATCTCACAAAACGCCAAAGTTGAAACCCCTGAAACCTCATTTGATTGGGGCGAAATTAAATACGACGGCCCCAAAGCTACAAAAACATTTAAAATTAAAAATGCCGGTTCCGACAGCCTGCAGCTGACAAAAGTAAAAACATCCTGTACCTGTACTACAGCTCAGGTAGTTATTAATCCTAGTGACCCTAATGCGAAAAGAAGCCCTATTTTCAGTATGCATGCTGCCGCTGACTGGTTAGGTGAGGTTCCTCCGGGGCAGGAGGCAGATTTGGTGGTAATATTTGACCAGTCATTCCATGGGCCCTCGGGGGTTGGTTCTATAGAAAGATTAATTTCAGTGGAAACAAATGATGCAAAAAGTCCAAAACTTGAGTTTACACTAAAAGGCAATGTTGTCAAATGAAAAGAAAATTAAAAAAAATTTTAAAGCGGGCAATACCGCTGTGGATGGTCATAATACTTATACTGGATGCTTCCATGCTGGTTGGAATTTCGGAATATGTTTTGATGAAAAAACAGCTCAGTCAAGCTGTTTTAAGTCTTTCTAAAATCACTGATTCTGACGGATTGATCCAGATCCTGAAACAGGAAGTTATCCCCGCCGGTGGATACACAGCCTCAGTTAAATGGAAAAATTTAGGCCAACAGTTGGTGGAAGCGGGTGCAATTGATGAGGAAAAATACCGGGAGATTTTCAGCGGCGACGAGATGAAATATTTAAACGGAAGTTATGATGAAAATATTAAAATTAACGAGAAGAACTCACGTTTTTTAGTTAACACTTTCTGGGCGTTGGGTTTGGTAAACAAGTCAAGAGTGTTAGACGCAGGCCCGATGAAAAGTGAGGGTATAGAGACAGGTAATATGGCTTCAACAGGCGGTTGGACACTGGGCAAACTGCAACCAATGGAACTTTATTCCTCAAAAGAATTGATTAAACTTACCGACCAGCAGCAGGAACTGGTTAAAAAAATAGCCCAAAATATCTACCGACCCTGTTGTGACAACAGCACCTATTTTCCGGACTGCAACCACGGTATGGCTGTTTTGGGTTATATAGAGTATGCAGTTTCGGAAGGGCTTTCAGAAAATCAAATCTATAAGGATATCCTGGCGCTTAATTCTTACTGGTTTCCTCAGAATTATTTGGATATGGTGGAATATTTTAACCGCGATCTTTTTAAAACAAAACCCCAAACGCTTGCACAAAAAATCCTCAAGTTTGGCGCTGATCCCAAAAAAGATATTAAATGGTCCAGCCTTGATCCCAAAGTTTTGTTGTCCAAAGAGTATTCTTCTGCGGGTGGTGCGAAAAAGATCCAAAAAGAGGTAGAGGATATTAAGGGGTCTCCGATCCAGGGGGGAGGGTGCAGCGCTTAATGGAAAATATACTTTTTCAAACATCTCTTATTGCGGCATTTGTAGCAGGGATGGTGGCTTTATTTGCCCCATGCTGTATTACATTTCTTCTGCCAGCCTATTTGGGGAGTATTTTCAAAGAGAAAGAAAAAGTTTTATTGATGACCATGGTTTTCGGCGCAGGCATTTTCGTTGTTTTACTGCCGGCGGTTTTGGGTGTAGCCTACATTTCAAAGTTTTTATTTGATAACCATGATTTTGTATATATTTTAGGAGCTGTCATGATGATGACTGTTGCCGTCACGACATTTTTGGGACTGAAGCTTCCCATGCCCCACCTTCCGGGAGCTGATCGGCAAAAACATGATATTTTATCAATCTTTACCCTTGGCATATTTTCCGGGATTACCAGTGCCTGTTGTGCTCCTGTTTTGATCGGAATATTAACTTTAACATTTCTTTCACCCAGCTTTTTGGGTGCCATAATAATAGGGGGGATGTATGTATTGGGTATGGTTATGCCGCTTCTTTTGATCTCAATTTTTTTAGACGGCAAGATGCCGGCTGTTTCAGTACTAAGGAAGTGTCTTTTTGAAATAAAAATTTTCGGAAAAAATTATGCTGTTTTAACTAGTAATTTAATTGCTTCCGTAATCTTCTTGTTTACCGGTTGGTTGATACTGCTTCTGACTCTGCAAGGAAAATTGGCGATGGGAAGCATACAAAAATATACCGCAACTATTACCAACGCTTTCAATTATATAAACAGCTATACGGGGAATAATCTATTCATTAACATAGCATTTGTATTTTTGCTGGTGCTTTTGCTTTATAAAATAGGAAAAAAATTGTAAAAAAATATGGCATACAGACCTAAAGATTCTAAAGAGAGGACCTTGCACAGGCTTAAAATTGCCCAGGGCCATCTGAAAAAGGTGGTTAGTATGATGCAAAATGGCCAATATTGTATAGATATCCTGCATCAATCTAATGCAGTACAGCGGGCGCTCAAAGAAGCGGACAGTATGATTTTGGAAAACCATCTTAAAACCTGCGCAGCGGATGCTATTCAAAATGGTAGAAAAGAAGAGGCAATTTCTGAGATAATGAACGTGTTCAAAAAAAGTTAAGGAGGTGAAGAATGATGTTAAAACCTTACGCTTTTGCCAATGCCTTTACTGTGGTTAGCTTGGCAATTTATGCTATCTGCAGGATCTTATCTCTTTTGGCGCCGGAGTTCCTTTTCAATATTTCTACGAGCTGGTTTCATACTTTCAGCCTGGCAAGTTTGAAAGGCACAATTCCTTTTGATTTGGGAATGTTTATTTTTGGGGCTGTAACCTTGAGTGTGTTGGTATGGGTAACTGCATATGCGGGAGCGCTGCTTTACAACAGGTGGGCTAATGGATAAAATTTTAGTCACCATTTTTGGTGTATTAGGAATAGTGTTTACCTACTGGTTCTTTTTGATGAAAAAAGAAAGGGAGTTGGCGGTTAAAAATGAGGTAGATATTACTGTTGAAGGCGGTTACACACCGGATGTTATCTCAGTACCTTTGGGAAAGTTGACAAAAATCAATTTTTTCCGCAAAGACTCCTCGAGCTGTTTGGAAGAGGTGGTTTTAGGCGAATTCAAAATTCGAAAACAGCTGCCTTTGAATAAAAAAGTGACCGTTGAAATTATGCCGCAAAAAAGAGGAGAGTTTGTGTTTACCTGCGGCATGAACATGTTTCACGGAAAGGTGATAGTCAGATGAAAAAAACCTACCCGGTGAAAGGGATGCACTGTGCATCATGCGTAAGACTGATTGAAAAAGCGTTGTCCAAAGTTGACGGTGTAGCATCCGCCAGCGTTAACCTGGCGAGTGAAAAGGCAACGGTTGAATACAACTCCAAAGTTGCCAGCGAAGAAAAAATACAGTCTGCTGTTGCTGGTGTAGGATACCAGCTTATGATCAACGAGGAAATTAAATCGGAAGACGAAACAAAAATAGAAAAGGTAAAGGAGCTGAAAGATCTGCGCACAAAGGTGATGATCAGTTTGGTGTTGGGAGGGCTTATCCTTTGGGGTAGTTTTCCCGGTTTGGTACAGACGGCACCGGTTTTTTTACAAAACTTCTGGATGCAGTTTTTACTCGCAACACCGGTCCAATTTTGGGTCGGGTCTGCATTTTATAAAGCAGCCATCCCTGCGCTCAAACACAGAAGCGCCAATATGGATACTCTGGTTGCGATTGGTACTACAGTAGCTTACGGATATTCTGCTTTTGTAACAATTTTTCCACAAGTGGTAAAAAATATCGGGATAGAACCGATGCCTTATTTTGATGTTGCAACCATAATAATCGGCCTGATCCTTTTGGGCAGGTATTTTGAAGCGAAGGCCAAAGCAGGTACATCTGAAGCAATTAAAAAACTGATAGGATTGCAGGCTAAAACGGCAAGAGTTTTGCGGGATGGCAAAGAGTTGGATATACTGATTGACCAGGTTGTAATTGGGGATATCATCAGGGTCCGACCCGGAGAAAAGATACCTGTTGACGGTGTAATAACTTTAGGGGAGTCCAGTATCGACGAATCAATGATTACCGGGGAAAGCATTCCAGTGGATAAAACTAAAGGTGATAGTGTTGTCGGTGCAACGATCAACAAAACCGGCACATTCACCTACCGGGCTACCAAAGTTGGTAAGGATACGGTTTTAGCCCAAATTATTAAACTTGTGACTCAAGCCCAGGGATCAAAGGCACCAATCCAAAGGCTTGCGGATCTGATCTCATCATATTTTGTGCCGATCGTCATCATGCTTGCTATTTTCACTTTTGTGGTATGGTATGTATTTGGCCAGTCCCCAGCTTTGCTTTTTGCACTTTTAAACACTGTGGCGGTACTGATTATCGCCTGCCCCTGCGCTATGGGTTTGGCCACACCGACTGCAATTATGGTGGGGACCGGGAAAGGTGCAGAACACGGCATACTGATAAAAGATGCGGAAAGCCTAGAAACCGCCCATAAAATCAACACTATTATTTTTGACAAAACTGGAACATTAACTTACGGTAAGCCTGTGGTTACGGATGTCGTTTCTATGGAATTGGATTCCCGCCTGCCTGCCGGT
>CAZFVS010000067.1:0-2889 GCA_964522265.1 uncultured Gammaproteobacteria bacterium
CATACAGACCAAAAAAGCTTAAAATATCATGTCAGTTTTTAAACTAATGAGAAACTGAAATAAAAACATAGCGGGGCAAAATCTCGAAGAAATTTCAAGTTCAGAAGCCTGAGCCAAAGATATCAATGTTGAATGAACATCTTTATAAAAGTTGAATTAATACTTCAATTTATGGCAATGTATGCATAGACAGAGAAATTTTAAAAATCGAACACAAGCATAAAGAAGAACAGCTGGATCCAAGTTTTGTAGTTATAAACCACGCCCTCCCCTCAAATCATCACGTAGTGTTAGATTTTAAAGGGGAGAGGACAATTTTAATCTACCATCAGCCTTGGAGATATAAACTGCCTGGACTTGACAAATCAAAATGGATTTATTTTACCTCGCTTTCGCCTACTTTTGTCAAATCTGACCTACAAAACCAACTGGTGCAGTATTTAGAAAGGACAAATGCCAGGCTTTTGTATAATCCGGGGACGTTCCAAATTAAAGTCGGGGTCAAAAAAAGCCCCAGACTGCTATCCCTTGCAGAACTTTTTATTGTCAATAAAGAAGAGGCAAAAATAATTTTAGGCTACGATGAATCGGAGAATATTCCCATAAAGAAACTTCTTAAGGGATTTTTAGACCTGGGTCCAAAGAATATTGTAATAACTGATGGAGACAAAGGTTCGTTCGGCAGTGATGGTGATAGCTTTTATCATCTGGAGATATTTCCGGCACAGCTTGTTGAAATGACAGGTGCAGGGGATGCATATGCCACAGGATGTTTGGCAGGGCTTTTTTATGGAAAAGATCTGACTGAAGCTATGAGATGGGGGGCTGCCAATGGGGCAGCAGTGGTTGAGGAGATTGGGCCGCAGAAAGGCCTTTTAACCTACAATAAAATGATGGAAAAATTAAAAGAAAATCCCAAAATTGTTGCGAAAGAAATTTAAGTATATAATGCCGCTATGGAGCGGCAGAAGAAACTACCGGGCTATCCGGAGATTAGAAAACTTTCCCGCTTAATTACCAAACTGGAATCCGGCCAAATCACTTTTCCGGAAATTCTGGATAAAGAAAAATTAATACCAGGCAATTTTTATACTGTTGGTTTGACAGGTCCTCCCGGAGCAGGGAAGAGCACTCTTTTAAACAGGTTAATCTCTTTAGCAAGGGAAGAGGGTAATCTTGTCGGAGTGGTTTCTATTGACCCGTCAAGCCCTTTTACAGGCGGGGCACTTTTGGGGGATAGGATCAGGATGCTGTCTCATTCAAAAGACAGCGGGGTCTTTATCAGAAGCATGGCGGCAAGGAAAGCTTTAGGCGGGCTCGCCCCTACCACCAGGGAAGTTGTCAAATTGATAAATTACTTTGGGTTTAAATTCAGTTTTGTTGAAACAGTGGGAGTTGGGCAAAGCGAAGTGGATGTTATAAATATTGCAGACACGGTGTTACTGGTTGCTGTGGCAGGGCTCGGGGATTCAATACAGACTTTAAAAGCAGGTTTGATGGAGATTGGGGATATACTGGTTGTAAATATGGCAGACCGTCCGGAGGTCAACAAAACCGTTGCTGAATTTCAGGCGATGCAAACTTTAAACAGCACGAGATATGGTTGGAAAGTGCCGATTATTGAGACTATTGCAACTTCAGGAAAAGGAATGAATGAACTTTGGGAGGCTATTAAAAAACATAGAAAATTTCAAGAAAGTTCTGATCTATTGAAACAAAAAAAGAAGGATAGATTTAAAAATGAAGTTTTGGAAATTGTTGGCAGAAAAGTTTACAAATATGCTTTGGAGCAGTTGGGTACTTTGTCCGAACAGGATGATCCATATCAGGCAGCGGACTTGATTTTGCAAAAATTTAAAGAAGGTTAAATAAACTGATTTTGTGATATCATTTTTTTATGGGTGCTAAAGATTGGCTGCAAAAAGCAAAAAATGAAAAGTTTGCAATAGGGGCGTTCAATGTGGGGAACCTTGAGACCTTCAAGGCTGTTGTTAAAGCTGCTGCAGATAAAAAATCCCCAATTATTATTGAATCATCCCCTGGTGAAACTGAGTGGATGGGGGCAGACAATGTTGTAGACATAGCAAGAAATTTTTCCCAGGATTTTGGGGTGCCGATTTTGGTGAATTTAGATCACGCCGTAAGTTTGGAGGAATGTCAAAAAGGGATTGAGGCGGGGTATGATTTGATCCATTTTGACGGATCAAAGCTGCCTTACGAGGAGAATGTGGAGATAACTAAAAAAGTTGTGGAGTTGGCACATATTAAAGGATTAATTGCCGAAGGAGAGCTTGACCATATTGGTGGATCTTCTGAGGTGCATCAGGGTTCGGCAGGGGATGAGGCTGCAAAAATTGCCATGACTGAGCCGGAAAAAGCGGCTCAATTTGTAAAAGCCACTGGTGTGGATATCTTTGCAGCATTTATAGGTAATGTTCACGGATTATATTTGGGTCAGGAAAAACATCTGGATATAGAAAGGCTTAAAAAAATCGCTGAAGTAACTGGTGTATTTTTATCACTTCATGGTTCTTCGGGAATCCCTGAGAAACAGGTTAAAGAAGCAATCCAAAACGGGATTGTGAAAGTAAATTTAAATACAGAGATTAGACAAGCTTACAAAGACAGCTTGGAAAAAGTTTTAAAGGAAACCCCCGGAGAATATGCAATGTATAAATCAGAACAACCGGTGCTTGATGCGATACAAAAACTGGTTGAACACAAAATAGATTTGTTTGGATCTGCGGGTAAAATTTAAAGCACTTGCAAAAGTTTCCCTAAACACATTAATATAAATATATGCCTAAAGTTTTGGTGACAAGAAAGATCCCTGGGAATGGAGTGAAAATACTTCAGGATGCCGGATATGAAGTTGAGGTGGGGCAGCAG
>CAZFVS010000067.1:2899-5922 GCA_964522265.1 uncultured Gammaproteobacteria bacterium
GAGCTTTTGCAAAAAATTGCAGGTTGTGACGGGGTTTTAACCCAGCTGCAGGATAAGGTAGATGAGGAGTTTATCAAAGCTGCAGGTTCAAATTTAAAAGTTGTGGCAAACTTTGCAGTGGGTTTTGATAACTTTAAGATGGAAGATATTCAAAACCATAATTTGGCTGCTACCAACACCCCGGATGTTTTGACAGAAGCTGTTGCAGAACACACCTTTGCCCTGATTTTTGCAATCACCAGAAGGATAGTTGAGGCAGATATAGTCGCCCACAAACAGTCACAAGGTTTTGGCCCCGAAGTTTTATTGGGGATGGAGCTTAAGGGGAAAACTTTGGGTGTATTGGGGTTGGGGAGGATTGGAGGCAGGGTTGCCGAGATAGGAAAATGTATGGGCATGAATGTAATCTATTATGATGTGAAACAAAATTCGGAGTTTGAAGAAAAAGTGGGGGCTTCTTTCAAAGCGGCACCTGAGGATCTTCTGAAGGAAGCAGATGTTGTGTCTGTTCATGTACCGCTTCTTGATTCCACGAGACATTTAATTAATACAGAAAGGCTGAATATGATGAAACATACTGCCTATTTAGTTAATACTTCCAGAGGGCCGGTGGTTGATGAGCCTGCCTTAACCCAGGCTTTGAAAGACCATGTGATTGCCGGAGCAGCTTTGGATGTGTTTGAAAATGAACCTAAGCTTTCTCCCGGTTTGGAAAGCTTAATGAATGTAGTGGTTACACCTCATATCGCATCAGCCACAATTGAAGCACGCAGTGCCATGGGGGAATTGGCAGCTAAAAATATCATTGCGGTTTTAAACGGAGAACCTCCTCTGACGCCTGTGAATAAATAAAATGGATCAGACTGTCCTGTATGATGTAATTATTATCGGCGGAGGGCCGGCTGCTGTTGCGGCTGCAGTTTATACTGCCCGCAAAAAACTCAAAAGCCTGCTTATCACTGACTCGTTTGGCGGCCAGTCTATAGTCTCTGATGACATCCAAAACTGGATTGGCGATACTCATATTTCAGGCATTGATTTGGCTAAGAAACTTGAAGCGCATGTGCGTTCTTATACTGAAGTATTGGAGATAAAAACCTCGGAAAAAGTTATGGAGGTTAAATCGGTTAAGTGTGAAGAAGCAGAAAGGATTTGCGATTTTGAGGTTAAAACCGACAAAGGCAGCTACAACTGCAAGGCAGTGGTTGTTGCTGCAGGTGCAAGAAGACGCAGAATGGGCATTCCCGGTGAAGATCAGTTTGAGGGTAAAGGTGTGGCTTTTTGTTCTACATGCGACGCTCCGCTTTTCGGCGGCAAGAAAGTTGCGGTAGTCGGTGGAGGCAATGCGGGTTTGGAAGCAGCACAAGACCTTTTTAAGTATGCACAGGAGGTTTACATATTGGAGTTTGGGGATAAATTAAAAGGAGATCCTGTCACGGTTGACGAGATCAAGCAAAACCCCAAGCTTAAAGAGATTATTCTAAACGCCAAAACACTTGAAGTTTTGGGAGATAAATTTGTAACGGGTATCAAATATCAGGATACTAAAACAAACGAAGAAAAAACTCTTGAAGTGGGTGGAATTTTTGTGGAGATCGGTTCAGTACCCAATTCAGAAATGGTCAAAGACTTAGTCCAGCTTGATCCCCATGGACAAATTATGATCAATTTCCAGCATGCCAGGACTTCCCATCCCGGAGTTTTTGCAGCTGGGGATATCACTGATGACCCATACAAACAAAATAATATTTCAGTGGGGGATGGGGTGAGGGCAGCGCTATCAGCCCAGGCCTATCTTCAAAACAGGGAAAAGACCAGTCCGGCTGCAGAGAGACACTCCTGAGATGAACTACGTGCATGCTCAGCTGATGAGATATAAATTTCTAAGCGCTTTTTTGGTGAGTGTAGTGGTCGCAGTTTTTTTAGCGGAAAACCAGACATTCCATAATTGGTTTTTAGAGCTGGGTGAACTTGAGTATTTGGGAGTTTTTTTATCCGGTATGCTTTTTGTATCAAGTTTTACCGTGGCAGCGTCAACAGTCTTAATCGTAATTTTATCCGAGAATATACATCCCTTAGCGATAGGGATTATAGGAGGGGCAGGTGCGTTACTTGGTGATCTGCTGATTTATAAGTTTCTTAAAAACCATTTATTTCAGGAGTTGACAACATTTTTTGGTAAAGAGGGAACTTCGTATATTAGGTCGGTAATTCATTCTAAATATGTAGCATGGACACTGCCAATCATCGGCATATTTATTATCGCTTCACCCCTGCCCGATGAATTAGGGATAAGTTTACTGGGTTTGTCTAAAATCTCTCAAACCAAGTTTATGTTAATTTCGTTTATCTCTAATGCTTTCGGGATTCTTGCAATTGCTTCTGTGGCAAGAGTGATTTAGACTTAAAATATGAGCTCATCCATCAGTCAAGTTCCAGAGTCTGCAGGGGGGATTATGGTTACCAGTATACCTATCCTCGAATCAACCTATACAGCCCAGGAGGCGATGAAACATCTGGCCCGGGAAGCATGGGATGATATCCATTCTATCTATGTGGTGGAGAAAGACAGAAAACTGGTCGGAATAATACCGTTGCACAAGCTTGTAACTGCAAAAGATGACGAATCTTTAAGCAATTTAATGATTGGTCCCAAGGTAACTGTTACCGAAGGAACAGACCAGGAAAAGGTAGCGATTGAGGCTTTAAGAAATGACTTAAAATCTGTGCCGGTAGTTGATAAAGAGGGGAGGTTAGCAGGTGCTATTAGCGCTGACCAAATTATTGATATTTTGCATGAGGAACACCTGGAAGATTTTTTGCGTTCGTCAGGTATTAGAGGCAAGGGTTCGTGGATTATCAAATTGGCAACAGCCAACCTTTTGGATTTAATTAAATCAAGAATGCCCTGGTTGGTAGTAGGTTTGGGAGGCGGTATTGGGGCTAGTTTTATAATCAGCAGGTTTCAGAGTTCTCTGGAACAAAATGTGGCATTGGCGTTTTTCATCTCAATGATTGCTTAT
>CAZFVS010000068.1:0-2814 GCA_964522265.1 uncultured Gammaproteobacteria bacterium
GTTTAATTTTAAAAATTTAAATTTCAGTTCAAATTAAAAATTTTAAATTTAAAATTATGAAGCATATTTGGATTATTGCTAATTTTAAATCTAATAAGAATCTGGCAGAAGCTTTGGAATGGGTAGAGCAGGTGGGGCCTAAGATAGACAGGAGAGAAGATTTAAAGGTAGTAGTTTGTCCCACATTCACTGCCTTAGAAGAGGTGGCGAAAAAAATTAAAGTGGGGAATTATCCAATGCTTGTTGGATCCCAGGATCTCTCGCCGTTTGACAGGGGTGCTTATACAGGAGAAGAGGCAGCCTCGATTCTAAAACTGTTTGTAGACCTGTCAATTTTAGGCCACTCTGAAAGAAGGCAGTATTTTAGTGAAACTGATGAGATGGTGGTGGAAAAAGTTGGCCAGGCGAAATTAAACAATATCATCCCTTTGGTTTGTGTTCAGAGCGACCAGACTCCTGTGCCTGAGGGTTGCAAACTGGTAGCATATGAACCGGTTTTTGCAATCGGTACAGGTAATCCAGATACTCCTGAAAATGCGGAAAAAATTGCAAAAAATTTAAAGGCAAAACATGCAGATCTTGAGGTTTTATATGGAGGGAGTGTCACAAGCACAAATTGTAAAGCTTTTGTAAGCCTTGAGGATATCAACGGGCTTCTTGTTGGTAAGGCTTCTTTGGACGGGCAGGAATTTCTTAAGATTATTCAGGAATGCATGATTTAAAGTTGGAGAAACTGAAACTGCAGCCATATGATAGTAAAGGATTTTTTTCAAAGAAATTTGAGAAAGTTTTAGTTGTAGCCTCACTGTTGGTGGGACTGGTTGTCCTTTGGTCACTTGTGACTTCAACCTCTTCGGTATTTCAATTTGTATTTTCAAACGGAGGTTTAAAATCAACCGATAACAGGGTTAATGTCCTGCTTCTGGGGTTGGCCGGAGGTACTCATGCCGGGGCAGAGTTGACAGATTCAATTATTGTGGCATCCTACAACCTAAAGACCCATCAGGTTCTTTTAATATCTATACCGCGGGATCTGTGGCTTTCAACTATTACCGCCAAAGTTAATGCGCTTTATGAGCTTGGATTTAAGTCTCAGAATGGCGGTAACGGCTTAAAATTTGCTGAAGACAAAATTGATGACATCTTGGGTATTCCGATTCACTATGGTATTAGGCTTGATTTTAATGGTTTTTCCAAGGCCATTGATTTGGTGGGGGGGATTGATGTTGACATAGCCAAGACTTTTGATGATTATAACTATCCTATAGAAGGGAAAGAAGAAGACCTTTGCGGTCTGGTAGAGAAAGAAATCGATCTCTCGGAAGACCGGATTAAACAGTTGAATGCTCCGAGTTTAAACTTAAAGCCTGGTAAAAATAAGGTTTTGGTTGACCCGCAACTGGAAAAAATTGCAACCAGTTCGGCTGATTTTGCCTGCCGTTTCGAACATGTTCGTTTTGAGAAAGGTACCACTCATATGGATGGAGTTACAAGCCTAAAGTTTGTCCGTTCAAGACAGGGGACCAACGGAGAAGGTTCAGATTTTGCCCGTTCTCGCAGGCAGCAGCTGGTGATCCAGGCATTCAGAAGCAAAGTTCTATCAATTCAGACGCTGACTAATCCGCAAAAGATTAGTGAGCTTTTCAAAACTTTTGGTAAAAGCGTTGAGACAGATATTCCGTTTGAGAAGTCTTTAGATTTTTATAAATTAATAAAAAATGTTGATGGGGTAAGAAGTTTAGTGTTGGGGGATTTAGGAAATGGGAAGTCCATACTGGTTAATCCACCTCCTGCTGAATACGGGGGGGCATATGTTTTAATACCTCCTGATAATGATTTTGCAATTATTAAAGAGTTTATCAAAGGGGAGCTTGACAAATGATTTATAATAAGATGATAAATTACACACCATGGTTTTAGAGCACTGGGAACTGCAACAAAGACAAAAAGATAATACAGCAGGAGCTGAGGTTATTCAAAAAGTACAAAGATTTAGCAAAGAAGCAATACTAGGGCTTACAAAAGAAGGATACAACAAAATTTATCCCCTCTCAGGACAATCTATAAAAAGTTTAAGGGAACAAGGAAGAAAATTTTGGTCAATATGGCATAAAGATAACCTTGCTTTTGAGAGTTTAAGATCAAGGTTATCAGAGGTAACAATAAACCCCAATCGATTATTTTTACCAGACAGCAATTATAGATCACTTGATTATCAAGAAGCACAGATTCAAGAATTCTCAAGACAGCTTTGTCGAAAAGTACCAGATATAAAAGTTATTTTAGGTGAGATGCCTGATTATATGGAGTTGGCATTTTTGCATTTAGATGCAACAGACGAAAGATTATTTGGCGCAAAATATGGTAACAGATCTACTAGGACTAAAACTCCAGTTACTGGTTCCTTTGCCGCTCTTTTCGGTCACTTCGATGCGGTTCTCGGGGCGTACATCGATTACTGGAATCGTAACCATGGTCTCCCGCATGTTTGGGTTTCTCCTCTGGTAGTGCCTGCTTGATAGTCAGTTTATATGAAATTAATTATTATTCATGGAGGCGGATTATCTGCCATTTCACATAAAATCTCCGCCATCAAAAAAAAATTTGACCCGGTCTCGGTAACGGAGATCAATTGCAGAGAAATAAGTTTAGGGCAGGTTTTAGCTTTGATATCAACACCCCAGCTTTTTTTTAACGAACGCCTGGTAATTTTGGAAGGATTGGATCCCAGTGCAGATCTCACCGGATTGCCAGGAGATCCGAGTTTAACTTTAGTTTTAAAATTTCCTAAAACTTTGGCGGCCTCAAGTGAGG
>CAZFVS010000068.1:2824-5461 GCA_964522265.1 uncultured Gammaproteobacteria bacterium
TAATTCTGTTTGAAGAAAAAGATGAGACAAGCATCTTCCCGTTTCTTAATGCTTTAGCGGAAAAGGACAATAAAGCTTTTACAGAGCTCGAACAATATTTGAGTGAATGGGGCGGGCAGTATGTTTTGACGATGATTTTTTATAATCTGAGGAGGTTAATTTTGCCTGCCAAAAAATTACCCCCCTTTGTTATTAAAAAAATTGAAAACCAGAAGAAAAACTTTACCCTAAAAAGCATCACTGCTTTATATAAACAATCTCTGGAAACGGATTTTAAGATAAAAAACGGGTTAATAACTGAAAAATTGGGTTTAACTATGCTTGTGGAAAAAATAATCAAAATATGAGTACAATGTATAGCAAGAGGGAGGTGAAGAGTATGAATAATAAAATGATACATATGGTGGTATTTACGCTGGTGATGGTTGGCGCGCTAAATTGGGGATTGGTGGGGTTGTTTGATTATAATTTAGTGAGCTCAATTTTTGGCGGGTTGGGGCTTGAGAAGTTAATTTACATCTTGGTAGGTGTATCTGCAGTGTATGTAGGGTTTACTCACAAGCAGGATTGCAAGATCTGCAGTGCTAAAAAATGAGGTTTTAAGTAATTATCCAGATCCCGCCCTTTTTTAGGGCGGGATTTTTTACAACGAATTCCCACTTGACATGTGGGAAGCCAGTCTGTTATATATCAGGAATGATCAACCCTCCTTTTGCAAATGGTTACTACTATCATATTTATAATCGGGGCGTTGAAAAGAGAAATATTTTTTTGGAAAAACGCAACTTCCTACGTTTTTTAGAGACTCTTAACTTTTATCGTATGGCTCCTCAGCCCGCAAAGCTCTCTGATTTTAGAAGAGGAATCCTAAAAATAAAGAAGATGGAGAATCAAACAGAAACTGTCCGTATCCTAGCTTACTGTTTGATGTCAAATCATTTTCATCTGTTGGTTCAACAACTTGCAGATTCTGGGATTACTCAGTTTCTCAGAAAACTTTCAGATAGCTATACTAAATATTTTAATACAAAATATCAACGTATAGGACCGCTTTTCCAGGGTACTTTTAAAGCTAAGTTGGTAGACAGTGATGAATATTTATTGCAATTATCCAAATATATTCACCGAAATCCATTTGAACTCCCACTTAAGATGTGGGAAGGTAAAGTATATCCATATTCATCTTATGGTTATTATTTATCTGGTGAAAAGCATCCTTTTTGTGATGTAGATTTTATACTTTCGTTTTTTAATAAAAAAGAATCGAACCGAGATTACAAAACATTTGTGGAAGAGATAGAGTTTGGAGAAGATCCTGCTTTTTTTGATTTATTAATAGATCCGAAAGAGTGAGCCTCTACGGACTCTGTTTCGCTTCGCCCTTAGTTTTTCTTCTTGCTCGCCTTCGGCGAGATTCGCCTGTTGGCGAAACAAACTTCATCCACGGATTAACATCCGTGGTTTTTCGTTTGAAAGAATAAATATTCACATTCCTACATGGAATGTGGGAAGCTATGGGAAGCTAATTAAAAAAAGGGCCCCATTTCTGGGGCCCTAATGCTGCCAGCTTTGAGCTTTCCCTGCCTGCCTGCCGGCAGGTCATCAAGCCACGCCTTTGTGGCTTTAGGGTTAGCTTATACTAACAGCAAGATTCAAGATTGTGGATGAAAAACTAACGAGGCTGTGGGTTCAGGCTAGTGCCAGGTAGCGGCAGAAGAACATTGGTGTTTTCTCCGCTGCCCCGCATTTCAACTTGGGGTCGTTGACCATTCCACTTCTCAGCGATGGTCAGCTCAATGACTCCAGGGTTGGTTCGTAGAGCCTCACCCTTCTGGCGGATATAGTCCGCCTCACCTCGTCCTTGCTCTGCCCGGACCTGAGCTTGGGCTTGCGCTTGCTCAACGTCCTTCTTGTTGCGGGTCTGCTGCGCCTCGTACTCAGCCTGGGCTCTGATCCTAGCCTGTTGGGCTTCGTAGTTGGCGTTAATCGCTGCCTGAACCTTCTCGTCCGCGTAGGTGAGACCCTCGGAACCACCAACATAGTTGATGGTAACACCAAGCGGCGTAAAAAACGCCTTGATCTGACTTGCTGCGAACTCAAAAATGTCCTTCTTCGCTGTTTGGCCTGCCAGCAGAGTACGACTGCCGAACTCATCAAACAGAATTGATTGAAGTTTGTTGCGGACGTTCGAGTCCATGACCTCTGTCAACGGTTTGCCGTTGAAGTGGTATAGGAACTTAGCCGCATCTTCCTCGCGGATAGATGCAGATGCAACGCCGCCGACCCAAAAGTCGACTGACTCGAGAGACTCAACCTTGAAGGCCTGGTTGGCCTTGGAAGTCCCGGTCTCGGTCGATCTGGTCCACTCCCGAACCTGAGGGGTTCGGTCCACCTTGATTACGGCTTCCGTGGGTATGTACCGATAATCCCACGGTGCCCTGCCGGTTTGGATTGACCGCTGTCCGATCTCGTACCTCTTGGTGGCGACCTTCGCCTCTTTGAGGAACTCTTCGGACATGAATTTTCCCTGAGCATCCTTTGACTGTCCCTCCAAGGGGATGACAAAGGCTGTCTCGTTGGGTGCAATCTCGACAAAGTTAGGTACCTTGTAGGGACCGCATGCGGTCGAGCCCAAGC
>CAZFVS010000068.1:5471-5916 GCA_964522265.1 uncultured Gammaproteobacteria bacterium
CCACCGTCGGAGTACAGGTAGCCAGATGACTGCGAGAGCCAAAAGGACTACCACGAATACACCCTGGCCGACGTAGTCGTAACCAGAAGCAGCTGCTCTGCCTGCAGCCGAGTTGATCGGATCATCCGACAACTGTCTGACTGAGGCAGCAGACATTGTCTGAGAACGCATGACGTCCCAAATGACAGCAAATCCCCAGTAGGCTATGCCTACCAGAGCCGTCAGAATCCAACGTACCATTGTTTCTCCTGGGTAGGATGAACGGTGTCCGCCAAAGGCGGACCCAGGCGGATAAAAATTTACCTACCTCCTGTTTTCTTTCCACAATTTTTCAACGTGCTGTCTGCTCAAGAAAGAGCAGAGCATTTAAACATAAATGCAGTAGGCATAATAACAGCTGGATTCAAGTTGCTAACGCAACAGATCTTCAAAAACTTCAAATGGA
>CAZFVS010000069.1:0-5845 GCA_964522265.1 uncultured Gammaproteobacteria bacterium
GCTTACCTGGATACATCATAACTTTTTGGAAACTCCTGAACAGCTACAAACTTGGGTCTTGACATTGGCTTTAATTTTTTTGTAAAGTAGGTTTATGTCTAATCTGACAAGCCAGCTTAAAAATGCTTTATCTTCTGCGATATCCGGTGCAGGAGATGTTGCTTCAACAACCAGGAATGTTACTAAAGAAAATGTAGTTGGAGTGCTTCACGCAGGTGGAGATGTAGCGGCAGCAACCGGAGAACTTGTGACGGATGGAGTAAAAACTGTTGTTGAAGTAGGAGCATCTGTCACAGAAGGAGTGATAGGATTGGTTAGTGGGGTGATTGAGGGTGCAAAGGAGGTTGGGGTGGATGTGGGGACAGTCACCATGAGTGCTACTCACGGTGTTGTTAAGGGGGCCTCGCAGGTTGGGGTGGATGTCGGAGAAACTGCTGTATCAGCAGTTGATGGTTCTGTTAAGGCTGCGGAAACAATCGGGGTGGATGTCGGAGAGCTTGCAAAGCATGCTGTGATGGGAACTCTTAAAGCTTCAGATGAGATTGGCAGCGAAGCCGGCAGTATTGTACGTAAAGCTCTTTTAAATGCTGCTGCACTGCCGCATGATATCATTGATGCTCTCCTAACCGGTAAAACAGAGTAGTCTGCAGATTCTCCTAGGCTTTCTTTTTTAAGCTCAAAATGCTACAATAGCCGTATGTTTGAAGCAAAAAACATTCCTAATCTACCAGAGATACAAGGAGAGGAGATACGGGTACGTGTTACCAACTTACTTAATATTGCCAGGGAAAATTGTCAAGATGTCGGTTTACGGAAAGAATATCCCTTAAACTTTGATACTGAAATTCTTGCCCATGTTAGAAATTTGCTAATACCGCTGGTGGATAAAATTGAGGATAAATATCCGGGACATATGGCGGGATTGAACAAGGTTAAAGAGATGGATGATCTGGTTGAAAATGCAGAAACCATTGGAGAGATGCTGGGTATTAGTGGACAGGAGCTAAAGGTATTAAAAATTATTTTGGGGGTGCATGATGTGGGCCGTATGACAGAGTATTTTATGGACTTACCTACTTTGAGAACGGGTATCAGACATGGAGCTCTTTCTGCACTATTTCTTGAAGATAATCAAGTTTTAACTGATTTAAATCCCGAGGACAGATATGCTGTATTGTTTTCAGCATACTATCATGCTGAAAAAACTGTACCGGTTCCACAGGAAGATGACCCTCAATTTATCAAGAGAGCGTATGGCTTATGTTACGTACTCCGTGATCTGGACAAATTGCACTTATTCTTTAATACAGAAGCTTTTGGGACTGCTTCAGGAATTCTCGGGGAGATTACCTCCCATTACCTGCCGCATCTGAAAGATCGAATAAAAGATGAAAAATTCAAAGCTAGGGCAGAACAACTTATTACCAATATAAGAGACGGTGCGAGCTATATATTACCGGAAAATGAGATAATGGATTATCAAAAGATATACGAAATTCTTACAAAGCCGGTTAACCCTGCAATTTTGGAGGCTATCCAAAAAGGAGAGCAAGCCAACGTTTTGGATATCAAAACCTCCTGGACTTCGTACCTTGTTTTACGAGTGGCGATGATGTTTGATGTCAAAAATGATGCATTATTATCTTTGATTTATGAAAACAAGGACAACTTCTTGACCCCAACAATAAAATATTTAGAAAAATATGACCCTTCTTCTGCAAAAGTGGTTGAACAGGTGATCGAAAAAATATTTTCCGAAAGATTAGCATAAAATATGAATTTTGCAGTTGCGGGGGTGACATATGAGAGTAGACAGGTCCAAATTTAAAAATTTGCCATACATCAAAAAAATCCCCAAGCCTTGGGGTTTCGAACTGCATTTTACTCCCGACAATCTTCCCTATATGGGAAAAATTTTGCATATTAAAAAGGGTAAAAGACTTTCTTTGCAATTGCATGATAGAAAAATGGAAAGCTGGTTTCTTTCAAAAGGGAAAGCGGTGATGATCATTGAAAATAACACCGGTGAGATGAAAAATATTGAGATGAAAATGGGTTTTGGCTACACTACTCAGATTGGGCAAAAACATCGCTTAATGGGGATTACAACCTGTGACATTTTGGAAGTTTCAACTCCTGAAATTGGCAATACTTACCGGTTGGAAGATGACTATGCCAGGGGTACTGAAACTGAGAAGATGAGGAAAGATCCCAACAGAGGTTATAATCCTTGATTTAAGATAGCTGTTGCTTTAAATATTCCAGTGCTCCATATAAACCTGCGCTGTCGCCAAGTTCAGCTTTGACAACCTCCGGTATTTTGGGGAAAATTTTCAGGGTTTGTCCCAAATGAAATTTAACCCGCTCCAGTGGGATACTATTCATCAATCCTCCACCTAAAACTATTACATTAGGCGACCAAAGCACTGCGATATTGTTTAACCCGGTTGCCAGAGACTCAGCTACTTTCTCCCAGACAGCAGGATCTTTGATATTTTCCGGTTTGCTATGGTATTTTTTCTCCAATGTTTCACCCCCCATGTCTTTTTCCCAGGTTAATCCGGTTGTTTTATTTATAATCTGGTTGCCTGGTTCAAAACCTGCAGAGTTTGCATCAATTTTTTGTTTAACAATTCTTGTACCGCCTATACCGGTACTGATTGTTAAAAACGCAACAATATCGTAGTTTTTCCCTGCTCCGGAAATTGCTTCGCCAAGTCCTGCCAAAGCTGCATCGTTTTCCAGAAAGATAGGAGTATCAAAAGCGTCTTGCAGCTTGTCTTTAAAGGGCTTATCTATCCAGCCAAAAAATGAACGGTCAGTTAAAAAAGATTTGTTGTGATCTAATACCCCTCTGGAACCGCCGCAGACTGCTTGAATTTCCCGGTTTTTTGCCAGAATCTTTCCCTGGGTTGTCAGCAGATGAACCACTTCTTCAAAATCTCTTGGTGTCTCCAAGATGACCGATTCCCCAATTGATTCCCCTTCTGAAGCAGCGATTCTGATTTTTGTTCCGCCGATATCAAACAGTAAATACATATCCTGCAAGCTCCCTGAGCTGTAGCTTATTTAACTGTACAACTTTTGTGTCTCTGTCATCAAGATAGGTAGAAAGAAGAAGAGTCCCTGTTGTGTGCCCCGAAATTTTTACTGTAATATTTTTTGAAAAATTTAAAACAACCAGTAATCTCTCATTGTGATAAAACCTTTCATAAGAGAGGACATTAGGGTGGATATTTAAAAACCTGATAGCGCCATATCTTAAAGCCTTTGAGCTGTTGCGGATACTGATAAGTTTTTTGTAAAGGTTAAATATTGAGGTTTTATCACTGCTTAGTGTTTTGACATTAACCTGCTGATAATCCTTCGCTACAGGAAGCCAGGTTTTGGATTGAGAAAAACCTGCATGGAGTGTTTTATCCCATTGCATGGGTGTTCTCTGGGGGTCGCGGTTTTTGCCCAAAAGGGGCATTGTTTTATGGAGGGGATCCTGCATCTTATGTTTTGGAATTTTTACATCCTCCATCCCCAGCTCTTCTCCGAAATATATAAAAGGCATTCCCGGCAATGTGAGTTGGAGCATTGCTGCTGTCCGGGCTTTGTCTAAGCTTCCCAGGCGGGTGGCAAGTCTGGAATTATCATGGTTGCCTAAAACATAAATCGGGATGGCACCGGGTGGTAACCCGGATTCAAAAGTTTTTAGTGCAAATTCAAACTTTCTTGCCTCCCAGGGCAGAAACATAAGTTGAAAGTTAAACGGAGCATGGTTTTTCTTTAAACACTCGCGGTACATTTTTTGCAGCACCCCATTATTGTATTGGAGTTTTTCTTTATCAAACCCGACCATATGGTCAATGCCCGCGTAGGATTCGGTCACCATAAACTTACCGGGGTATTTAGCAAGAAATCTTGAGATTTGACCCAGTATTTTAAACATCTGGGGTTGGCCTTCAGTGAAACAGTGCAGAAGTGATTCTCTCGGGCGCTGGATGCCTTCAATATAATTTGGATTTTTCGGTTCATCCAAAAACCTCTTATCTTTTATCAGGAACTCAAACGCATCTATTCTGAAACCGTCCACGCCTTGTTTTATCCAATACTCCAGCACTCCTAACATAGCATTGACAACCTTGGGGTTTCGCCAATTTAAATCAGGCTGGGATTTTAGAAATGAGTGGAGATAATATTGTCCGCTTTTTTCATCAAATTCCCAGACCGAATCTCCAAAAATAGCCAGCCAATTATTGGGTGAGGATCCATCTGCTTTAGGGTCTTTCCAGATGTACCAGTCTCTTTTTGGGTTTTTTAGTTTTGAGCGAGATAAAATAAACCAGGGATGCCGATCTGATGTATGGTTGGGGACATAATCCATTATTATTTTTAGATCTCTTTTATGAGCCTCTTCTACAAGTTTTTTAAAAACTTTTAAACTGCCGAAGATTGGATCTATAGCGCAGTAATCGGAGATATCATAGCCAAAATCCGCCATGGGCGATTTATAAATTGGCGAGAGCCAGATTGCACCAACCCCCAGCTCTCTTAAATAATCCAGCTTTTCAACAATCCCTCCTAAATCCCCAATCCCGTCGTTGTTAGCATCCTTAAACGATCGGGGGTAGATATGATAAACCACAACCCCACAGTTCCAAACTGATTTTTCCATCACCTATTATTTACTATTTTGCGGCAAAAACTGCAATAGATAGTGTTTGTTAACTTATGTTAGAATAGTTTTATGCTTAAGCCTTTTGCTCAGCGGGAGCATGAAAAAATGCAGGAAGTTTTAATGCATCCTGACTCTTCAGGTCCCGAGGTCCACTATTATATGATCCGGGGCGGGAGTGAAAAAGGCAATGTGACGGTTTGGGAGACCGGTACAGTCGGTGGGGAATATATAAAAACCTATGGACATTACCATGTCGGTAAGCTTGATGAAACCTACACAGTTGTTGCCGGTGAGGGGATTGTCCTTTTACAAAAACGAAAAACAGATTTAAACGGACAACCTATCGATGACCAGCTGGAATTTTTTCATGCAGTACAAGTTAAAGTGGATGATAGTGTTTTTATTCCCAGTGAAGTAGGCCATCTGGTTGTAAACACCGGAAAAGTTTGGCTTGTGACAATGGATGACAGCCCGGTTAATTTTGAGGAGGTAGACCCGGTCAGCTTGCCTGGGCATGCAGATTATGAGGCAGTTAAAAGGATGCATGGTTTTGGGTATTATATAGTGGAAGAAGCCGGAAAACCTAAAGTTGTGCCGAACCCTAACTATAAAGATCTTCCCGAACCTGTTTGGATGGACGCTAAAGAGTATCGGGAGGAGGTGTGAATCTGAAGATACAAATTTATACAACCACTACCTGTCCCTATTGTAAGATGGAAAAAGAATACCTTGATTCAAAAGGACAAAAGTATGAAAATATTTTTGTTGACCAGAACCCTAAAGCGGCAGAGGAGATGATTAACATCTCAGGACAGATGGGTGTGCCTTTTACTGTTATCACCGGTGACAGCGGGAAACGGACAACTATTTTGGGGTTTGACAAAGAAAAAATAAACCTTGCTTTGGGTATATCATAATTAATTGTTGACTGTTAAGTGAAAATAGGTCTATATTGGAATTAGTAGGATCCTGATATGCCCGCAGAAAAAAAACATCCCACAAACTTCGTAAAAATTTTTGTCGCAACCCTTTCTCTTATAGGTATCGGCATAATGAGTTATCTTACCTATATCCACTATACCAATACCAAGTCTTTCTGCGACCTTTCAGAAACTGTTTCCTGCGATGTTGTCACAACCAGTATCTATTCTGAGATTTTCGGGATTCCCATATCAATAA
>CAZFVS010000070.1:0-5774 GCA_964522265.1 uncultured Gammaproteobacteria bacterium
TGAGAAAGTTATGGATTGCTGGGGTGATCTAATTGTGGTTTTGCACCAAACTCGTATGTTGTGGTAGAGGATTGTGAGTGTTAGATCCACTTTGAGGGTCTAGACGCCTTTTTTTTCACGCAGTATAAACAAGCTACTAGATAGATAGGTTCTAGCTTCTAGTAATACAATGTGGATAAAATCATATAAAGAATTAATTGTTTGGCAAAAAGCTGTGGGACTTGTAAAAGAGATATTTAAACTTACAAGGAACTTTCCAAAATCAGAAATTTATGGAATTACACAACAAATGAGGCGTGCTTCAATATCTATTCCATCCAATATTGCCGAAGGATCTGGAAGAAATTCAAAAAAAGAACTTAGTAGATTCTATTCAATTGCTTATGGATCAACTCTAGAGCTAGAAACTCAACTGATAATAAGTCAAGAATTATCCTTAAGTTCTAAAGATACTTTTTTAACCAGTTTTGGATTATTAGAAGAAGTTTCTAAAATGTTAAGAGTTATGATTAATAAACTAGAAGCTAGTAACTAGAAGCTAAAATTATGGAAGCACATCCTGTTCCACAAAATGTCACCAGTTTTGAATTCCATTTAGTTGGGGATATGACCTTAAAACAGTTTGGGTATCTGGCTACGGGTTTGAGCTTTGCTTATCTGGTTTTTTTTATTTTTGCCACCCCGGCCCCTTATATTGCCTGGCCTATTATTATCACATCCTCTTTAATAGGAATCATGTTTGCCTTCCTGCCAATTAGGGAACGTCCGCTGGATCATTGGGTGGGAGCATTTTTTAATGCCATCTTTAAACCAACCCAATTTATTTATAAATCTGCTGTTGTGATAAAAGAGGATCCTTTTTTCCAAAAAAGGTTAAGTTTTTACCTTTCGCAATCAACCAATGAACCATTAGGTAAACCTTCATGGGGAATCACCCCAAGTGTTTCTTTGCCTGCTTCAACACCAAGCATCAACCCACCACAACCAAACCAGCCCAAAACCAGCCAGCCTCCTGTAGCTGAACAGCCGCCCACAAAAGAGGTTAATTTTTTTGAAAAACACAAACTACCAAGCACCAAAGACTTAAAAGAAACAGTTGAACTTGCTAAACAGGCTCAGACGATCCAGGTAAAAATCATCGAAACAGAAAAACAGCTCAGCCAGGTAAAATCTCAGGCCTCAGAACCAGGAGCAGATCCCACAAGATTCGAAAAAGACTTCCGTATTATTTTGGATAACCTGCAAAAACTAAACAACGAGGCTAGTGAGATTTCAAAACAATTGGCTAATCTTTCCAAAACTCCTACAGAAAAGGTTTTTACACCTGCTATTACAGCCAAAAGTATTCCCACTATCAGGCTAACTTCGGTCGAGAATATCTTAAACGGCATCACCACTGACTCTCAGGGGAATTACATCGAGGGGGCAATATTGGTTGCCCATGATAAACAGGGATTACCTGTAAGGGCATTAAGAACTAATAAGCTGGGTCAATTTATCGCCGCCACACCTCTCCCGAATGGTGTTTATACCTTAACCTGCGAAAAGGATAATCTTATCTTTGATACCATCAGAGTAGAACTCAACGGCCAGGTTCTGCAGCCTGTGATGATTTCAGCAAAGAAGGGTGGGGTATGAATACTACACAAAATTTTTTACCAATAAAGGATATTAGAAATGACCTGATTGTTCTAAAAGACGGAGGTGTCGCCTGTGTGGTTAAAACTTCCGCTGTAAATTTTGGCCTGCTTTCAGAAAATGAGCAACTCGCCATAATTTCATCTTTTGCAGGTCTTTTAAACTCTTTATCGTTTCCTATCCAGATAATGATACGTTCGAAAAGACTGGATATCTCAAGCTATCTGGAAAAGCTTATCGCCGCCCAAAACGCGCAAAAAAACCCCTTGCTTCGGGAGATTATGATCCGCTACCGCTCTTTTATTGAAAGTGTAATTAGGGAAAACGAGGTGTTGGATAAACAATTTTATATAACTTTATCAGTCTCATACCTGGAGCTGGGAGTTATTAATGATATCGAGAAACACTTCACTAAAGCTATGACCATACTCAACCCAAGAAGAGACCATATTATAAGACAGTTAGAAAGGATTGGACTCCGGGCAATACAGTTAAATAATGAGGGGTTAACCAGGCTGTTTTATGATATTTTTAATGAGATCAAACAGGAAGAAACCCAACTACCGGTTGTCTTCCCTAAAACCCAGCAGCAAACTTCAAACCCTACCTTACCAGCCCCTGCTCCTGTACAACCAGAGAGAAAAAACCCTCCTCCCCAACCTCAACCCCAACCTCAACCCAAACAACCTATGCCTCAACCCTTACCTCAACAAACTGCCCATCTACAACAGCCTGTTGCAGTATATTCCAGTAATCGTTCCATCCCTTTTGTTGTTGAAGAGCTGCCTGATGTATACAGCAGTATATGAATATACCTTTTCTTTCAAACTCTAAATCAAAACCTCAGCCCCCAAAGTGGCTGCTGGAAAACCAGGAAGGCGGCAAGCTTTCCATCCCCGATGTTTTAGCACCGGCAGAGATCGAAATTGATTTCTCTTTTATCCGGATAAACAACTCACTCTACCGGTCGTTTTTTGTCTCTTCCTATCCGCGTTATATTGAACCAAATTGGCTTGAACCATTAATTGATTTTGATCATTCACTCAACATTTCAATGTTTATATACCCATCAACTTCTAAAACAGTTCTTGATGATTTAAAGAGGAAGATAGCTGAGATGGAGGCCACAATCCAAACAGATATAGAAAGAGGTAGGGCTGTTAATCCCGCAGTACAGGTCGCCCTGGATGACGCCAGAGAGCTTCAAGACCAGCTGGTCAAAGGTGCAGAGAGGTTTTTCAGACTGGGGCTTTATATCACTGTACCTGTCCAAAAAAAAGAGCTTTTTGAAACCCTGGAGGACACATCAAAACAGGACAATTCTAAAAAAACCCGTTTTTCAAAAACAATAGAAGACCTTAATAATGTTTCCAAACTGGTGGAATCCACCCTTGGTTCAATTTCTATTACCGCCCGTGAAACTACCTTACAGATGGAAGACGCCTTTATCTCCACCCTACCGCTGGGAATAGATAAGCTCACACTAAACCATAATATGGACACCACCTCACTTGCCACAACCTTTCCTTTTACAACCTCTGAACTGACAGCAAATGAGGGTATAATGTATGGGATCAATGAACACAACGGCTCCCTGGTTATCTTTGACAGGTTCTCCCTTGAAAATGCCAATTCTGTAGTTTTTGCCAAATCTGGTGCCGGGAAATCTTATTTCGTTAAACTGGAAACGCTCAGGTCTTTAATGTTTAACACCCAAATCATCGTGATTGACCCAGAACATGAGTATATTAAACTGGCTGAAGCGGTCGGGGGGGAATATATTAATTTTTCTTCAGAATCCCCTGTTAAAATTAACCCTTTTGACCTGTCTAATGTCTTTGAAAGCGGTGAAAATGAACTTGGCCGGAAAATATTAACCCTAACCGGTTTTTTGAAGTTGGTTTTAGGGGAGCTGACATCATCTCAAGCAGCTGTTTTAGACAGAGCCTTGTCTGCTGCCTACAGACTCAAGGGGATTACCATGGATGCTAAAACCCAGCATTTACCTCCACCACTCATGGAAGATCTCTATAAAGTACTTATCGGCATGGAGGAGCCTAACGCCAAAGAGATTGCATTTAGACTGGAACGGTTTATTAAAGGATCCTTGGCCGGAATATTTTCCGCTCCTTCTAATATAAATTTAAACAGCCAACTGGTTGTTTTTTCAGTAAGGGATTTGGCTGATCAGCTCCGTCCTTTAGCGATGTACCTCATCTTAGATTATATCTGGACTAAAATAAGGACTAATTTAAAAAAAAGGCTTTTAATAGTTGATGAAGCATGGTATATGATGAAAAATGCCGACAGCGCAGAGTTCCTGGTTGAGATGGCAAAAAGAGCCAGGAAATATTACCTCGGGGTCACTACTATCACCCAGGATGTAGAGGATTTTCTGGAAGGAGACAGGGGTAAAGAGATTATTTCCAATTCTTCTATCCAGACACTCTTAAAACAGAGCCCTTCTTCGATAGATAAAATTGGCCAGGTATTTAACCTGTCAGAAGGGGAAAAACATCTGCTTTTGTCTGCCGGAGTAGGCCAAGGCCTTTTTTTTGCAGGCCCGTCACATGTAGCAATCCAGATTGTTGCTTCACCGGAAGAACACCAATTGATCACCTCCAACCCTGCTGAACTTATAGCTAAAAACTAACCAAAATGGCTGCCCAAAACCAAGCTAACTTAAACCCTGAGCATATCAGCCTTTATAAAGAAGCCCGCAATTTTGTCTTTGATTACACCACCCACAATTCTATCTACCAAAGAAGTTTAATTGACCGCCTGATTAAACCGGGAGAGGTTTATGCCCTTTACCCGATAAAAAACATTGTATTTTTTCTTGTTAAATTATCTCCACCCCCTGAACTGCTTTTTGGCGCTAAACCACCTTTTTCTTACGTAAGGATCCATCCTTTTTTAAAATACTTTGGAGGAAAGGATATTTATAACAGGTTAAATGATATAGCTGGCGGTAAATTCCAACCATTTTCTGACCAAACAGTGACTGAAGTTGAGGAGTTTAATAAATTACCTGAGGAGGTAAAAGATAAAAAACTGGGGGCTGAGGTTTCCAAAACAATAGGTATAATACCTACAGTCGGTATAGTACCAACCCCCAGCTTAGAAGAAAAAACACCGCCCAGAATACCCCAAAGGGTTAATATAGGCCGACTGCCTATCCCCTCTTTTGTTAAAGATTTAGGTGTTTGGAGTTTAATCCACACCGGAAATTTAGTAAACAGACACCCTAAGGTCTCTACGCCTTTATCTGTAGGAGGAACTGTCTGGCTTTTTATGAATGCTACAGGTCAAGGCCCGTACAGCTTGATTTCTGGATTACTTGCTGCTGCCGGAACCAGTCTTGCCATGGAATACTTGTCTGCCCCAAGACAACCTCAGCAGATCGGTGGTGAAGACAAACAATACAACAGCGGTGGCAACTTCCAGCCACCATGGCGGTCAAAGACTTCAAGGGCTTTAGGAAGGGGTGCGGGCAAGGCAGGGGCTAGGGCTGCAGGAGGATTGACCAGAGCAGCTGTACCGCTTTTGGCAAACCCGGTAACCTGGGTTGTGATCGGAATAATTATTTTTATTCTCCTTTTCTTTTTTCTGATATTTAATAAAAATGCCTCTATTTTTCCGCCTTTTGGGGAATTTACTGCCACAACCGCCACCCCAAGCGCCCAACTTAAAATAGTTAAAACTGCACCACCCCAGGTGCCGAACAGCAGTCTAATCCCCTATGATATTACTGTCATATATACCGGTACGGGTACTGCTGATATTGAGGTTTATGATAAAGTGCCGGAGAAAACAGAGTTTGTAAGCAGTAATCCAGATGTTGCCCCTGATTCAAACGGCATTCTGAAGTGGAATCTTTTTAAAACACCTTCTAATACACCTCAAAAAATGACTTTTACGGTTAAACCTACCCAGGATGATATTTATGTCCAAAATACCGATTATGGTGCCAAAATAACAAGTGTTACCGGGGGGGGAGGCGGCGGCGAGATAGCTGCCTGCACCTTCTTCAGGGAAGGAGATACTACTGTAACTGGCGGAGTATCAGGATTAAAATTTAATATACCTGAGTGGCCTGCTTTGATAAATGAAGTTACTTTAAAAGTCGGTGTCCC